>JBEGRV010000011.1:0-28270 GCA_041180285.1 Actinomycetota bacterium | reverse complement strand
AGCCGGAGGCGGCGCGGGAGAAATTTGCGCCGGTCGATCACGCCGAGGTTATTGGAGTCGAAGGAGCCAAACACCTTTGGGTTGGTGAAAACCCAACCGCTAGGGTGCTCAACGAAATTGTGCGTGTTGTGAGGCCAGAAGCGTACCCGCTGCCCACAGAATACGAGCTCTAAAGCTTGTTTTGACGAGGCACCAGCACCTGACGGATTATCAACATAATTGATGCTGCCACTGGGATTGCTACTAGTGCTCCAAGCACCCCAAGCAAGACACCGCCTGCTAATGCAGCAACAACCACTACTGCACCTGGAACTGAAACAGCCTTGCTCATTATTCTCGGGCTGATTACGTAGGCTTCGATTTGCATGTAAATCACAAAATAGATCGCAGCAATAATCGCTGTGGTTGGCGATACACTCAGGGCTACCAGCGACACAATTGTTGCTGCGATTACCGGACCCACCAGCGGGATTAGCCCGAGTAAAAACACGATGCCGGCGAGCACCAGAGCGTAAGGAATTCCAAGGATCGCCATCATGATTAATGACGCCGTTGCAGCTATTGAGCCAATCAATACCTGGCCCATCACATATCGACCGATTGCATCCGCAATTTGATCCGAGATAAAAGCAAATTTCTCCCTGCGGCTAGCAGGAACTAGCGAAGCGCTCCATCCTTTAAGTCGATCAAGGGATGACATGAAGTAAATGCTCAGAATGATAATGATGATTGCGCCAAAGAAGCCATTGAAGATAGACAAGCCGACCTGAACAAATCCGCCGAGCATGCCAGGCCAATTTTTGGCATCTCCCAGAAATGAGCCGACTCTGTCTAGCCCGCTGGAGATGGCTCCGTCAAACTGTCGATCTATGGTTTGAACTAAATCGAGGTCGCTGAATCCAGAAATAAACGCCGGTGCTGATTCAACAAACTTTGCTGTCTCGATAGCCAGGCTTGGAACCACGTTCCAGATCAACAGTGTGAATGCGCCGAAGATGGTTATCGCTACGACTGGAATAGCCCAGGCCCTTGGCAAACCCCAGCGCATTACGCGCTCGACAACCGGCTCGAGGCCCAAAGCGATAAAAATTGCTGCTGCAACATAGGTGATGATGTTGGCGATGGTGCTCAGTGCTCCGCCGATCAAAATCGCGGTGAGTACACCTAGGCCACCTAAAAGCCCGAGCTGGAAAGCGTTGGTGATTTTTACATTGCCCTGCATGTAATCAACTTACCTGCTCGCATTGGTGAAACGTGACTATTCGCCGCGGTTGAGCACGTGGCGCAGGTTGTGAAGGTAAACCTCAACTGATTCACGCTGAGCCTCGAGTTTTTGAATCTGTTCTTGAGCTGCAGCGATTCTCGCTTCGGCTTCTCTGGCGGCCGACGAGACTAGATTTCGAGCTTCGGCTTCTGCAGCTGCAATGATGCCATCAGCTTTTCTTCGTGCCTCATTGGTTACCTGCTGGGTTATCGAAATCGCAGCCGCCTGCAGAGTTTCTGCCTCGAGTTTTGCAGCGTTAGAGCGGGTAAGCGCCAACGACAATTGAGAGTTAGCGTCGTCCAAATATTTTTGAGTAGCCGCAACCGCCTCTTTATGCTTTTGCATGTACTCGGCTTCTGCCTCGGCTCGTCGGGCCGTTAGCTCGAGCTCAAGGTCGATGCGAGCCTGTTCGGTAACTACTGAAATTGCATGTTCTAAGTCGTTTGGGTTGCGAACTTCACGCAGGGCAACCAGCTTTCGTTCTGCCAATTCTCGATCTACGTTTGCCTTGAGGGCTTCTACTTCACGCTTTGCGTTAGAACGCATTTTTGCAACCTCGGTAGAAATTGCGCCTCTAATAGCTCCGGCTTCGCGAGTCGCCTCATCGACGATGCGCGCGGCTTCATCCTTTGCTTTCTTTACGACATCGTCGTAGTCGGCTCGAGCGGAAGCCTGAATTCGGTCGCTGCGGCGCTGGGCTTCGGCAACGAGTGAGTC
Source organism: Actinomycetota bacterium (assembly GCA_041180285.1). Taxonomy (GTDB): domain Bacteria; phylum Actinomycetota; class Actinomycetes; order Actinomycetales; family Microbacteriaceae; genus Rhodoluna. Next base: position 26,289 of record JBEGRV010000011.1, on the reverse strand, counting down.
GTAGTACCCCTTTGCTTCGCCCTTGATCGAGTCAGCTTCCGAATTCGAATTTCGTCTGATTCGATCAGCTTCATTCTTAGCCTCTTGCACCAAATGTTCGGCCTGGTCTTCGGCAGTGCTCAAAATCAAGGCGGCTCGAGCTCCAACTCCGGTGTAGGAGGGGTCACCTACCTCTTCTAACCGAGCGCGCGTTTCAGCCAGCTCTTTATTTGCGTTTTTTAGCTGGTTTGCTAGGTTCGCGTTCTGTGCCGAAATGTGAAGAATTTCTTTACGCAGATCAAGCAAGGCGTCGTCAACGGCATCGCGGTCGTATCCGCGCATAACCATTGGAAATTCGGTTTCTTCGCCTGACAAAAAGCTGCTCCTGGGCACTTCGGTAGAATTATGTGACTCTGGCCACTGCCCAAGTTTACTCGATTGGATTTCTATGCGCTCTCTTATTGCGGCAGCGCTATTTGTCGTTTCGTTGATAACCGGGGGAGTAGGTCTAGGCCTCCAAACAATCTGGGCCCCGCCGAGTAGCTACGTCGAGAAATTAGAGCTTGAAAACGATGTGGCATTCGCCACTATCAGTAACCAGGCTCTCAAGTTGCATCCTGGTAAGCCGACCGTAAAGGTAACCGGTGATGCCAGGGTATACATCGGATATGGCAGAGGAGCTGATGTTTTTGCTTGGCTAGGTAGTAGCAGCCACCTTTTGATTCGTCCTGCAAAAACGGGCAATTCCGCTTTCGAAGTTAGGCCCGCATACGGTACCTCTCTGAACGCAGCGAACCCTGCAGGATCTGATCTATGGCGAGACGAAGTTGGCGGCAAAATAACCGCAGAACTTGCGATTGACCCTTCGGACGATGCCGTGGTGCTTTTAGCCGCAAACGGCACCCTTCCGGTTCCATCCAAAATTGAGATTAGTTGGAAGAACAAAGTCGATCTTTACTGGTCTAACTTTTTGCTTGTTTCAGGTTTAGTGATTTTTTTGCTTGCAACACTCTTGTTGGTCATCGACCGAAGATTGAAAAGGATTGCGAATGGGCCAAAGCGCAGGTACCGTAAACCGCCCAAGCCGCCCAAGGTAAAAGTGAAACGCAAACCACCAACCGCACCAATTAGAGGCAGAAGAGCAATACGTCGTCGCTGGCTGGCCATCGCGGTTTTTGCACCGCTTGTTCTATCTGGCTGCACTAGTGCCGACCCAGGGTCAAGTGGTTCGGCTGACCCTAGTGCATCGGCGACCCTTATTGATGTCAAGCCGCCCGCGGTTACACCCGCTCAGCTTGCGAAAATTTTGGTAAAGGTGAGCGATGCGGTTCGTATTGCTGATGCAGAAAAAGACAAAAAACTTCTAGCCAAGCGAGTCGATGGAGCAGCGCTTACCATGCGTTCAGCACACTACGTGCTGCAGAGCAAGTCAGAAGACATCGCGGCACTTCCAGAAGTCGCTGCAACTCCGATTTCTTTTTCCTTGCCCATGGCAACCGATTCCTGGCCGAGAAGTGTCTTCGCCATTACAACGTCGAAGTTGGAAAACGGTATTCCGCAACTTCTAGTGCTGACTCAAAACACTCCTCGGGCTCAATACAAATTGACCTACTATGTAAATCTGATTCCAGGCGTTGACATACCAGAGGTGTCATCCAGCGAGGTTGGGGCAATTGCGGTTGATCCAAAGTCGCTCTTCCTAAAACTACCTCCACTCGATTTGGTTACTGCCTACGGAGATGTTTTGAATAAGGGCAAAGCGAGTTTGAGTGCCGGGCTATTCGAATTAGATGACGATGCCTTCTATAAGCAGATATCTGCAAGCCAGAAGCAGCAGGTGGCGTCACTGCCCAATGCCACTTTCAAGTTTGAACACGCGTTACTGGAAAGAAAAAAGGTAACCGCACTCTCGACCAGCAATTCTGGTGCCCTTGTGGTGCTTTACATGCAAGACACCTACACGATCAAGCCACGCAACGGAAACTCTGCGGTTGCCGTTTCAGGTGACGAGAAATTACTTTTGGGTGCAGATGGTTCAACCAGAGGAGTGCGCACCAAGTACGGGAACATGATGTTTTTCTACGTGCCATCACTGTCTTCAGATGCGGGAATCAAGCTGCTTGGAGCTACCCAGGGTCTGCTGTCGGTAAAGTCGCTTTAGGGGGCAAAATGGAGATGAATCGGGCATCATTGGCGGGGGCCGTCGACCTTTCCAGCCTACGTAGAGAAGCTCAGCCCACCGGCCCCAGTCTGACCGGTCAATCTCCATCTGGAGACAACAAAACGGTAACTGTTCCATCCCTAATTTTGGCTGCCGATGAGCAAAACATTCGTGATTTCCTGCAGCTCTCCAACTCGATTCCAGTGGTGGTCGAGGTATTTTCAAGTTCAGTCGAAGGTTCAACCGCGCTCGGTACGAAGCTCGAAGCTGCAATAACGGCGGCCGAAGGGCGCCTAATCCTCATCAAAATTGACGCCGAGGCACATCCCGCTCTGGTAGAGGCATTTGGGGTAAGAGATCTGCCAAGCGTTCTGGCGCTGCTTCAGGGGCAACCTGCCCCATTATTTAGTGGTGATCAATCTGTTGAGGCCATCCGAAATGTGCTGCTTCGACTCATTCAGGTTGGTGAACAAAACAACTTGAATGCAACCGCACTGGTCAGCGGGGTTGCCGTTGCCGAGCCAGAGCTTCCACCGCTTCACAAAGCGGCTTATGAAGCAATCGAAGCTGGAAATTATCAAATGGCAGTACAGAGCTATGAACAGGCTCTACGTGAAAACCCGGCAGATAAGTTGGCGAAAGCGGGTCTGGCCCAGGCCAGGCTCTTGGCACGAACTGAGCTATTAGATTTCGAGACAGTAATCTCGGCAACGGCCAGCACCGATGAAGATGTAATCAAGAAAGCTGACGCACTGGTTGCGATTGGCAATTACCAGGCCGGATTTGAGTCCATTCTCGACTTTTATCAACGAGCTGCAGACCAAAAATCAATGGTCAAGCACCTGATTGAGCTATTTGAAGTAGTTGGGTCCGACGACGAGCAAGTTATTGCAGCTAGAAAAAAGCTCAGTCTCTTGCTTTTTTGAACCAAATAGCGCCCAGCGGCGGTACCTGGATCAAAGCTGAAGATGGTTGGCCGTGAGAGCCTTCGTCCGTTGCAATTACTGATCCCAAGTTACCAACGCCCGACCCGCCAAAGCTCTCGGCGTCAGTGTTTAGAAGCTCGATCCACTTCCCGGCGCTAGGGAACCCGAGCCGGAAATCATGGTGCGGGGTTCCAGCAAAGTTAATTACGACCACAACGGGCTCGCCAGATTCATCCCACCTAATAAAGCTGAGGACATTCTGATGGCTGTTTCCACCATCAATCCAGGTAAAACCGCGGTGGTCATGGTCAAGCTGCCACAGGCTTGGGTTTGCGGTGTAGAGCTTATTTAGAGTGCTTACCAAGCTCTGTAAGGCCTGGTGGCTGGGTTGATCGAGTATCCACCACTCGAGCCCTCGTTCTTGGTTCCACTCAGACTGTTGACCAAATTCTGAACCCATAAACAAGAGTTGTTTGCCAGGGTGAGACCACATGAAAGCCAGGTAGGCGCGCACATTTGCCAATTGCTGCCACCTGTCACCTGGCATCTTTGAGAGCAGGGAGCCTTTCCCGTGAACCACTTCATCGTGACTAATCGGCAGCACAAATTTCTCGTTGTAGGCATAGAGCATCGAAAAAGTTAGTTCGCCGTGGTGATGGCTGCGGTAGGCCGGGTCTTTTTCGATGTACTTCAGGGTGTCATTCATCCAGCCCATGTTCCATTTGAATCCAAAGCCCAACCCTCCGGCGTCGGTCGGCGCTGAAACACCACCCCAAGAGGTTGATTCTTCGGCGATCATCATGATGCCTGGGTTTCTTCGGTAGGCGGTTGCGTTTACCTCCTGCATGAATGCAATTGCATCAAGGTTCTCGCGACCACCAAATTTATTAGGTAGCCAATCGTTGCCTTCGCGCGAGTAGTCGAGGTACAGCATCGAGGCAACCGCGTCAACTCTTAGCGCATCGATGTGAAATTCTTCGAGCCAATAAAGGGCATTGGCTACCAAGAAATTGCGCACCTCGTTGCGGCCGAAATCAAAAATGTAGGTTCCCCAGTCGGGGTGTTCACCACGTCGCGGGTCTTCATGTTCGTAAAGCGCCTCTCCGTCGTAACGGCCTAGTGCCCATTCATCCTTTGGAAAGTGTGCTGGAACCCAGTCAAGAATTACTCCAATGTCGGCTTGGTGCAGTCGATCAATTAGGTAGCGCAGGTCATCTGGAGAGCCGAATCGTGACGTCGGAGCGTAGTATCCGGTTACCTGGTAGCCCCACGAAGGAGCATAGGGGTGCTCGGCAAGCGGCATAAATTCAACGTGGGTGAATCCCATTTCCTTTACGTAGGGAATTAGCTCATCTGCAAGAGAACGATAGTTGAGCCCGATTCGCCAAGATCCTGCATGAAGCTCATAAATCGACATTGGTGATTTGAGCGCATCAGAATTTTTTCTGCGCTCAATCCATTTTTCATCAGACCAGCGAAAGGAAGATTGGTAAACCACCGACGCTGTTGCTGGTGGTGTCTCGGTGTGTTGTGCGAGCGGGTCTATCTTGGTAATCCAGTTGCCAGATTTGGTCAGAATTTCATACTTGTATTTGGTTCCGCTGGAAATACCGGGGATGAAGAGCTCCCAGACGCCCGCTGAACCCATCACACGCATCGAATGAGCTGTTCCGTTCCAATGGTTGAAATCACCAACCACACGAATCGCCTGAGCATTGGGTGCCCAAACCGCGAATCTCGTACCTGAGCTGGTGCCTAGTGAGCCACTGACCGAGTGTTGGTTAGACCCTAATACTTCCCAAAGGTTCTCGTGACGACCCTCTTTTATTAAGTGGAGATCTAGTTCACCTATTGTTGGTAAGTGTCGATAGGGGTCGTCTATTCGCCAATCGGTGTCTTGCCCGTCTGCGTGATAGCTGGCGATAATTCGGTAATCAGGAACATCTTTAGTTTCGATAAATCCCTGCCAAATACCGTGTTCGAGATGTTCTAACTGCAGCTCAGCATCTGAAAACTCGGCCCTAACCGATTTCGCTAGTGGTTTGAGGGTTCGAATTATCCAACCCGCTTCAAACGGATGCACACCCAGTAGCGAGTGTGGATCATGATGTGATCCAGCTGCAACGCGAGCCAAAAAATCGGCTGCGATTGGCGGTAGGTCTGAGGCCGGTTTGTGAGCCAACTATTTCACCTTTCCTACGCGCAAAATGTGCGCGGGGTTAGCAAACGAGTCTAGGCGCACGTAGTTGTGCTTTGACCAGGTATAGGTTTCTCCGGTGAGCAAATCTTCGACTTGAAATTCAGCGTTTTCTGCCAAACCGAATTTGCCAAGATCTAAATGGACGGTTGTTTCTCGAACAGCGTGGGGGTCTAGGTTGACCACGACGATGATGGTATTTGCTGCATCAGTTGGCGAGTGTTCAGCGGCAAGGTGTTTGCTAAACGCAAAAATTGCTTGATCATCGGTCTGGTGAATTTCCAAGTTTCTCAACTGTGACAAGGCTGGTTCCGATTTTCGAATCTGGTTCAGCCTTGTAATTAGGTCAGCGATTGAACGCCCACTTTTCGCCGCATTCTTCCAATCGCGAGGCTTGTATTCGTATTTTTCAGAGTCGATGTGCTCTTCAGCACCTGGTCTGGCCACAGATTCGCATAGTTCATAGCCTGAATACATGCCCCAGCTTGCACCAGCTGTGGCTGCAACGATTGCCCTAATTTTGTGAGCAGCTGGGCCACCAAATTGCAGGTACTGGGTCAAAATGTCAGGAGTGCTTACCCAGAGGTTCGGTCTAAAGAAGTTCGCCGAGGTCTTGGCCAGCTCGGTAAGGTAACTCTCCAGCTCCCATTTCGTGTTTCGCCAGGTGTAGTAGGTATAAGACTGCTGAAAACCTGCTTTACCAAGAGCGTGCATCATGGCGGGTCTGGTAAAGGCCTCTGCCAGGAAAATTACGTCTGGGTGTTCGGCGTTTATCTCGCCGATTAGCCACTCCCAAAAGTTGACAGGCTTAGTGTGAGGGTTATCAACTCTGAAAATTTTCACTCCGCGCGAAATCCACAGGCGAACAATTTTGAGCACCTCCGCGTAAATTCCCTCAGGGTCATTGTCAAAGTTAATTGGGTAGATGTCTTGGTACTTTTTAGGCGGATTTTCAGCGTAGGCAATGGTGCCATCGGCTCTGGTCGTGAACCACTCTGGGTGCTCTTTTACCCAGGGATGATCCGGTGACGCTTGTAGCGCTAGATCGAGAGCAATCTCTATGCCTACTTTGTTTGCCGACTTCACAAACTTTTCGAAATCAGACACAGAGCCCAAATCAGGATGAATGCTTTCGTGGCCGCCACTTGCATCACCGATTGCCCAGGGAGAACCAGGGTCTTGTTCTCCTGCAGTCAGCGTGTTATTCGGCCCCTTTCGGTAGGCGCGGCCGATTGGATGGATTGGCGGAAGATAGAGCACGTCAAAACCCATCCCGGCTACAGCGGCCAATCTTTTGGTCGCGCTCTTGAATGTGCCCGAGGTCCAGACTCCGGTGGCTTTATCGAAAACCGCACCCTCGCTTCTTGGAAAAAACTCGTACCAAGCACCAAAACCAGCTAGTTTTCGCTCGCAATTTATGCTGTAGCTGTTGCTCAGGGTGACCAGACTTCTAATCGGTTCCACACCCATTATGTGTAAAACCTCGGGTGTTTCAGCCGCGGCAAGCCTATCTTTTGCGGGTCTTGCAGTGTCCGACATAGCAGCCACAAGTTGTTTTAGTGTTTCTTTGCTGGCCTTCGAGCGCCCTTTTTCAGCTAGTGCGCGTTCGAAAACTCGAATGCCCTCGAGCATCATTAGTTCTTCGTCGAAACCAGCACCGATTTTTACAGTTGCATTGTGATGCCAAGTGTCGAAGTCATCTGCAAATGCCCTGATCGTGAAATCGTACTGTCCTACTTCATCAAGCTGCACAGAACTGTCCCAGCGATCCGAGCCGGGTGCACCGGGCTTCATTCTGTAAGTGCTCGACTTCCCAGATGGTGAAGTGATTAGCAGCTCTACACCCAGAGAATCGTGTCCCTCTCTGAAAACCACAGCGCTAAAGGGGATTACTTCGCTCGCGAAAGCCTTCGCCGGCCAGCGCCCGGCCTCCACTGTTGGCTGCACATCGAGAATCGGTAGTCTTCCGAACGGCGCGTGGTGACGATAGCTGATTTCAGTTTTACTCACGAAGCTAACTTAGCGGCCTGATCTTCCCCAACCGCTGATGGTCGCCAAGACTTTACCTTTCCGTTAGCAACTATCAAAAATGAACCTCAAGCAACACCACTGAAGTTTCGCCAAGATCGAGTTTCTGTCCGGGTGAATACTGTTCAGATATAGAAATTGGTACCTCATCAGAGCTGTTCCAAAGCATGGTCAGCTCACTAGCTCCAGGGGTCTTCGGTAAAACTATCTGGATGGCCTTTTCAGCGCCGTGAAAAATTGCCAAAACTGCACTTCGAGTGCCGTCAGTACTGAGATGCTCGGTATATCGCTGAACCGTTCGGTTTTCTGGATTGTGCCAGTCTTCTTCGCTCATAATTTCACCCACAGCGTTATACCACTTGACCATGTCGTGCTCAGCGTTAGCTTCGTTGAAATCACCGAAAACCGCTGGCCGCAAAGACGGGTGGTCGCGACGAAGTTGGGTTAGATGAGCAAAAGTCGATTCAAAGTTTTTTTGATGCTGGTCTAGTTCCCAGTTAACCCAGCTGATGACATTGTCTTGACAGTAGGCGTTGTTGTTACCGTTCTGTGTCTTCAAGCGTTCGTCTCCGGCAGTGATCATTGGTATACCGGCTGAGAAGAGCAGGGTGGCAACTAGGTTTCTCGCAGCACGCCTTCTAGCCGTTTTTACGGCCTCAGGCGCATCTTTGCCCTCGTGACCATGGTTGAAGCTGTGATTGCCATTGGTGCCGTCTCGGTTTGATTCGCCATTTGCCTGATTATGCTTTACGTCGTAACTGACCAGGTCGGCCAGGCAAAAGCCATCGTGTGCGGTGATGAAATTAACGCTGCCCAGTGGGCCAGAGGGGCCGTCGACTATGTCGCGAGACCCGGAAATTCTGGTAGCAAGGTCGGCCACGCCATTCCAATGATTTCCGCCATTACGAGCGGCTGCAACGTCACTCAACCAAAATCGCCTGATACTGTCGCGGTAACGGTCATTCCACTCGCTAAAGCGATCAGGGAAATTTCCGGTTTGCCAGCCACCCAAACCAACATCCCAGGGCTCGGCGATCATCTTTGAGTTGCGTAACGTTTCATCTTCAACAATTGCTCTGAGCAGCGGATGCTGTGGGTCGAAGTGATTTTGTTCATTTCTCGCCAGCGTTGCTGCTAAGTCGAAGCGAAATCCATCGATCTGGTACTCGTTAGTCCAGTACCGCAGGCTTTCGAGTACGAGATGAACAACCTGGGGGTTGCCGAAATTAAGCGAGTTACCACAGCCAGTGGTGTCATGAAAGTGACCATTGTCATCTTGTCGGTAGTAGCTCGAATTATCCAGCCCACGATACGAGTAGGTCAGGCCACCCCCGCCACCCTCGGCCGTGTGGTTGTAGACCACATCTAAAATAACTTCGATCCCGTTTCGGTGCAGCTCACGAATGGCAGTCTTCAACTCGTTGGCGATAGCAGTCGGGCCGGCGGCGATCGCGGCACTGGACGCATAGCGGTGATGCGGAGTGAAAAAATTGATGCTGTTGTAGCCCCAGTAGTTGATCAGGCCCATGTTCATCAGCCTTGGCTCCGAAATGAACAAGTGAATCGGCAGTAACTCAATCGCGTTTACGCCGATTTTTTTCAAGTGGGCAATAGTTTCTGGGGCGCCCAATGCTGCGTAGGTTCCCCTGAGGTGATCAGGAAGGGCCTGATTTGCCCTGGTAAGGCCACGCGCATGAGCCTCGTAAATGACCAAATCTTCGTTTCGGATTAGGGGCTTTTCAACGCCTTCCCAATCAAAAGACTCGTCTATCACCACGTTGTGATAGTTGCGTGCGCTCTCGCGAACCACTCCTTTGGCATAAGGGTCAATCAGTCGAATGCTTGGATTGAATTTATGTCTAGGACCCTCTGGGCCGGCAGCCCGCAGCGCATATTTTGTGCCGATCTGCAGTAGCTCCGAACTCACCCACCAGATGTTTTCAGACTCACGCGCTAGTGGAAGCTCTTTTACAACCTCGGATACATCTTGTGCGTCGAGAATACTTAGCCAAATTTCACTTGCGTTCTCAGAGTAAACCCGAGCGGTGCCAACACCATCACTAATGGTGATTCCCATGGTGCCAGGTAAAGGCAGGTCAGACAGGTTCATTGATCCTCAGCGTTCAAGACAATAGGTCAAATACTACAAAGATTTGTTGTTCAAACTGGTTAGGTGAGGGGAGGTCGCAATAACCTAGAAACATGTCCGCCTATCTCGATCACGCAGCAACAACGCCAATTAGGCCTGAAGCAAAAACTGCATACGTGAAAACCATCGACCTGATCGGCAACCCATCGGCGATTCATCAGTTTGGGCAATCGGCACGCAGGTTAGTAGAGGAAGCTCGAGAAGAACTTGCAAAAGCGATTGGTGCCACTAGAAACGAAATAATTTTCACCTCGGGAGGTACTGAGGGCGACAATCTTGCCATCAAAGGCATCTTTTGGTCACGCATCGCCGAAGACAGCAAGCGCAAAATAATCGTTAGCGCCCAGACCGAACACCACGCCGTTATTGATACCGTCGACTGGCTAACCAGACACCAGGGTGCAGAGGTGCACTGGGTCAAGCTAGACGAGAATGGCGTGATTGATCTTTCGGCGCTCGCCGAATTCATTAGTCAGAATCATGAGCGCATCGCTCTGATCAGCCTGATGTGGGCAAACAATGAGACCGGTGTGGTAACTGACATCTCGGCAGTTACCGCACTTTCGAAGCCCTTCGACATCCCGGTTCACAGTGATGCGGTGGCTGCTTTTGGTCACATCCCGATCAATTTTCAAGAATCTGGCCTAAGCGCCCTAACCTTTACCGGGCACAAGATTGGGGCTCCGGTGGGAATTGGCGCTCTGGTGGTGGCTAGGGGCCTCAAAATAGCCGCTCTGCAACACGGTGGCGGCCACGAACTGGGATACCGAAGTGGAACTCTAGATGCCGCAGGTGCCAGTGCTTTTGCTGCGGCTGCCAGCGTGACAATTGCAACTCTCAGCGAAAAATCAACACGATTGATTACCTTGAGGGATCGAATTATTAGCTCGGTACTTGCCATAGCGCCGGATGCACGCCTATCAAGGGGAGACGCGCCAGCGCTACCAGACAATGCTCATTTCACCTTCCCTGGCTGCAGCGGAGATTCACTTTTATTTCTTCTCGACCAAGCCGGAGTCGCCGTTTCAAATGGTTCAGCCTGCCAGGCAGGTGTTGCGCAAGGCTCCCACGTACTGATGGCAATGGGTCGCTCTGAAGCCGAGGCTGCTAGCGCTTTACGAATCACTCTCGGTTGGTGCACAACGAGTGGCGAAGTTGATCAGTTCTTAGCCGCTTTGCCGGTAGCCTACCAAGGCGCAAAAAAGGCCGGCTACACGGTTTGATTTGATTGTTTAGACTTTCAAGGTGAAGGTTTTAGCGGCTATGTCTGGTGGAGTTGATTCCGCCGTAGCTGCCGCACGAGCGGTTGAAGCGGGCCACGAAGTGGTTGGCGTCCACCTTGCTCTCTCGAGAAACTCAAACACTCTACGCACCGGTTCAAGAGGTTGCTGCACGATTGAAGATTCCATGGATGCGCAGCGCGTTGCCAACATTCTTGGAATCCCCTTCTACGTCTGGGATTTTTCCGAACGATTCAAGATTGACGTGGTCGACGACTTTATAGCCGAGTATCAAGCGGGCAGAACACCAAATCCCTGTATGCGCTGCAACGAGCGAATTAAATTTGCAGCACTTCTCGAGAAAGGCTTGGCTCTTGGTTTTGATGCTGTTTGCACCGGCCACTACGCGACTCTGCTGACCGATGAGTTGGGAAACCTAGAGCTTCATCGCAGTAATGAATTGGCCAAAGATCAGTCATATGTGCTTGGCGTATTAACTCAAGAACAGTTGAGCCACTCAATGTTTCCGCTCGGGCACACGGCGTCAAAAGCCGAAATTCGCGCCGAGGCGACCCGAAGAGGTCTTGCAGTAGCTCAAAAACCTGATAGCTACGACATTTGCTTCATTCCAGACGGCGACACTGCCGGCTGGCTAGCCGATAAAGTGGGCCAACAAACCGGTGAAATTATTGATCGAAGCGGCAACGTCTTGGGTACCCACTCTGGTTCTCACAGCTACACGGTTGGCCAGCGTAAAGGTCTAAATATCGGTAGGCCGGCATCCGACGGAAAACCCAGGTACGTACTAGAAATTCGACCAAAAACCAATCAGGTTGTAGTTGGCCCACAGGCTGCCCTGGCAATTGCGGAGTTGGCTGGCTCGAAATATTCCTGGTGCGGCAAGGCGCCAGAAAATCCGCAGGCCTGGTTTGACTGTGAAGTGCAGGTTCGTGCTCACGCAGACTCGGTGCCAGCCTCGGCTGCGGTTGTCGGTGAAGAGCTCGTGATCAAACTAAATGAGCCAGTATTTGGGGTTGCCCCCGGCCAAACAGCAGTTGTTTATGTTGGCTCGCGAGTTTTGGGGCAAACCACCATTGACCGCACCGTTTCAGCTGTTCCAGTTGAGGCTTAGAAAATGTCTGATCTTCTGAAACAGGCGGCTGCAGCACGGATTGTTGAATTAGTCGACCTCATCAATCAACATCGCCGCGCCTATTACGAAGGCAACACGGTCTTGATTAGCGATGCCGACTATGACGCCCTGATGCATGAGCTTGAGCGTCTTGAAAATGAACATCCAGAGCTGGTTTCCTCAGATTCGCCAACTCAGTCTGTTGGTGGCTCAGCTGCGGCTCTTTTTTCACCGGTTACTCACCTTGATCGGATGTGGTCGCTCGATAATGCATTCGATGGCCAAGAGCTCGAGGCATGGCTCAATCGGGTAGGCAGTGGGCCGTATCTAGTCGAACTTAAAATAGATGGTCTTGCCATCAATTTGCGCTACGAGTTGGGGCGGTTGGTATCTGCAGCAACCCGAGGCGACGGTGTTGTTGGTGAAGATGTAACTGCAAATGTTCTAACCATTGCAGGAATTCCGCATCGTCTACTGGGTGATAGTCATCCTGAGGTAATAGAAATTCGTGGAGAAATTTTCTTCGAATTAGCTGATTTCAATGCATTGAACGCAGGCCTAATTGCAGAGGGCAAGGCTCCGTTCGCCAACCCTAGAAACTCTGCCAGCGGGTCACTTCGGCAAAAAGATCCGGCGGTAACAGCTTCCAGACCCTTGCGAATGCTAGTTCACGGAATTGGCGCCTCTGCCGATCTTGGCCTAACCAGTCAAAGCGAAGTTTACGAGCTGCTGAAAACCTGGGGTATGCCAACCTCCAGCAGATTTAAGGTCGTAAGCGATTTTCAGCAAATCAAGGATTACATTTCAGAGTTTGAAGCACAGCGTCACAATCTAGAGCACGAGATCGATGGCATTGTGATCAAGATTGACTCGCTGAAAAAACAGGCTGAGCTGGGTTACACATCTAGAGCGCCCCGTTGGGCGATTGCTTATAAATACCCTCCTGAGCAGGTCAACACCAAATTGCTTGACATCAGAATCGGTATTGGGCGAACCGGAAGAGCAACACCATACGCCGTGGTGGAACCGGTAAAAGTGGCTGGCTCAACCGTTGAATTCGCCACCCTGCACAATCAAGATGTGGTTCGGGCCAAGGGGGTGCTGATCGGCGACACTGTCGTTTTGAGAAAAGCAGGAGACGTAATTCCTGAAATTCTCGGCCCCGTGGTTGAACTTCGCGACGGAAACGAACGAGAGTTCGTAATGCCGGCGGCCTGCCCAGAGTGTGGTTTTGCGCTGGAGCCTTCTTCAGAGGGTGACGTAGATTTGCGCTGTCAAAACACCAAATCTTGTCCGGCTCAACTTCGTGAGCGCATTGCCTACATGGGATCGCGCTCTGTGTTAGATATTGAGGCCCTCGGATACGTTGCCGCCTGCGCACTAACCCAACCGACTTTTCCAAGCACCCCGCCAGTGCGTTCAGAGGCTGATCTCTTCAAGCTAACTCTTGAAGATCTCTTACCAATCAAATCTCTAGTTCTTGACCCCGATACGTCAATTCCCAAGCTTGATCACAACGGCAAACCAAAAGAGGTTGAATTTTTTAAGAAAAAGGATGGTACCCCGGCTGAGGTTGCCCTGAAGCTAATCCGAAATCTTGAAGAGGTCAAAACGCGGCCACTTTGGCGATTCCTAACAGCTTTATCTATCCGTCATGTCGGTCCTGTAGCTGCTAGGGCGCTAGCTGATCATTTTGGGTCACTTTCTGCCATTTTTTCGGCTAGTGAAGATGAGCTTTCAGCCGTTGCTGGTGTTGGCCCAACGCTCGCTAAGTCAATTTCAGATTGGTGGTCAGTTGACTGGCATCGCGAGATCATCACCGCATGGGCCGTTTCCGGCGTGGTGCTCGAGATCCCAGGACACCCCGGCCCCGGCGAGAGATCTGCAAGTTCAGGAATTTTCTCCGGTTTATCAATAGTTGCAACGGGTTCATTAAAGAATTTCAGCCGCGAGGGCATCGAAGAGGTAATTATCCAAAACGGAGGGAAAGCAGCATCCTCGGTGTCAAAGAAAACCAGTTTCGTCGTAGCTGGCGAAAATGCCGGTTCAAAGCTGGCGAAGGCTGAAGAGCTAGGTGTTGAAATCATTGACGAGGCTGAGTTCATTAGACGTCTTAGCGCCTGAATTACTGACCCGAATTGGTAGGCTTACAGGGTTAGTTTTCAACCCCAGTGAGTTGGTTTATGTCCGAAATTACCCCAGACTTGGTTCGCCATTTGGCAAACCTAGCCAGAATTCAAATAGATGAGACCGAGACTGAGTTATTTGCCTCACAACTCGGGCTGATTGTTGATTCAGTAGCCAAGGTTAAAGCCGCGGTTGCAGGCGACGTTCCGGCCACTAGCCACCCGATTCCGATGTCAAATGTCTTCCGCGAAGATGTGGTTGAACCATCGCTCAGCCAAGCTCAAGCGCTCTCAGGTTCGGCTGACAGCGCTGATGGAAGATTTCGAGTCCACGCAATTTTGGACGAGGAGTAGTCCATGTCTGACCTAATTTTCAAGACTGCAGCCGAACTTGCCCAGTTGCTTGCAGCCAAAGAGGTTTCCTCCGTTGAGGTAACCAAGGCCCACCTTGACCGCACCTCAGCAGTTGATGGCGATGTCCACAGTTATCTGCATGTTGGTGAGTCGGAAGCTTTGGCCGCGGCTGCCGAGGTAGACCGCAGGCGTGCGGCGGGGGAGCAGCTGCATCCTCTCGCTGGTGTGCCCATCGCGGTTAAAGACAACCTAACCACCATCGACGCGCCTACCACTGCTGGTTCAAAAATACTTGAGGGATGGATCCCTCAATATGACGCAACCGTGGTCAAGGCTATTCGCGCGGCTGGGTTGCCGATTCTTGGGAAGACCAACCTTGACGAATTTGCTATGGGTTCGTCAACAGAGTTTTCGGCATATGGTCCGTCTAAAAATCCTTGGGATCTGGAGCGCATTCCAGGTGGCTCCGGTGGCGGTTCATCCTCGGTGGTTGCATCATTCCAGGCTCCACTGGCCATTGGCTCAGACACCGGTGGATCGATTAGGTTTCCAGCTTTCGTGACCGGCACAGTGGGCACTAAACCTACCTACGGCGCTGTTTCTAGGTACGGCCTCATAGCGTTGGCTTCATCGTTAGATCAAATCGGCCCGGTTACTCGTAACGTGCTTGACGCAGCCATGCTTCAAGATTTGATCGCTGGGCACGATCCGCACGACAGCACCTCGCTACCTGAATCATTGGGATCGATGACCGAAGCGGCGAAGAAGCGTGACTTAAAAGGGCTTCGCGTCGGTGTCATCAAGCAACTAACCGGCGAGGGTTTTCAGCCAGGCGTAACCAAAGCATTCAATGAATCACTTGAGCTGCTCGCCAATGCCGGTGCTGAAATAGTCGAGGTTTCTTGCCCAAGTTTCGAATATGCAATCGAGGCCTACTACCTGATTTTGCCTGCCGAGGCATCATCAAACCTTGCCAAATTCGATTCGGTTCGCTTCGGCTTGAGGGTTACCCCAGAGGGCAACCCAACTATCGAGAGGGTTATGGCTGCAACGCGGGAGGCTGGTTTTGGTCCCGAAGTAAAGCGCCGCATAATTTTGGGCACCTATGCGCTTTCCAGTGGTTACTACGACGCGTATTACGGAAGTGCTCAAAAGGTTCGCACTCTGATTCAGCGAGATTTCGCTAATGCTTTCGCTAAAGCCGATGTCTTGGCGTCTCCAACCGCACCTACCACCGCATTCAAGTTTGGAGAAAAGGTGGCTGATCCGTTGGCTATGTATCTGAACGACATTGCGACTATCCCGGCAAACCTGGCCGGTATCCCTGGAATTTCTGTTCCTAACGGAATTGCTTTCGACACTAATTTGCCGGTGGGTATTCAGCTCTTGGCTCCTGCTCGTGAAGATGCGCGTCTCTATCACGTGGGCGCAGCGCTCGAGGCAATGCACGAGGCCAACTGGGGTAAACGAATGATTGATTTTGCTCCTGCATTGGAGGTGCGCGGCTAATGGCCAAAGACGAGTTGATGAATTACGAGAAGGCGCTAGAACAGTTTGAGGTTGTGATTGGCCTCGAAGTGCACGTCGAGCTAAACACCAAAACCAAAATGTTCTGTGGCTGCAGAAACGAATTTGGTGACGAACCAAACACCAACGTCTGCCCGATTTGTATCGGATTACCTGGTTCACTCCCTGCGGTTAACAAGAGGGCAGTTGAGTCGGCAATAGCACTGGGTCTTGCTCTCGGTTGTGAAATTGCCCCGACCGGTCGTTTTGCTCGCAAAAACTACTTCTATCCAGACCTAGCCAAGAATTTCCAGACCTCGCAGTACGATGAGCCAATCGCTTTTGAGGGGTCTCTTGAGGTCGAGGTTCCATCAGGCAAAGTTTTTGAAGTTCTCATCGAACGTGCTCACATGGAAGAAGATGCCGGAAAACTTACCCACGTTGGAGGTTCAACCGGAAGAATTCAGGGTGCTGAGTATTCGCTGGTTGATTACAACCGAGCTGGTGTTCCGCTTATTGAAATCGTCACCAAACCAATATTTGGTGCCGGTGCCGAGGCGCCAGAGTTGGCTGCCGCCTACGTTCGGTCTATTCGTGACTTCGTGAAGGCGCTAAATATTTCAGATGCACGAATGGAGCGCGGAAACGTTAGGTGTGACGCAAACGTCTCGTTGCGCCCACACGGAACAGAAAAACTCGGAACTCGTACCGAAACCAAGAACGTAAACTCGTTGAGGTCTATTGAAAGAGCAGTCCGATACGAAATTCAGCGTCAGGCTGCCATCCTGGCTAAGGGCGGTTCAATCATTCAAGAGACTCGTCACTGGCACGAAGACAAAGGCTCAACCTCATCAGGTCGTCCGAAGAGCGATGCTGATGATTATCGTTACTTCCCTGAACCAGATTTGGTACCGGTCCAACCTTCAAAAGACTGGATCGAGGCAATTCGCGAGACGCTTCCGGAAAACCCGGCGGCGAGAAGAAAACGCCTACAGGCAGCTTGGCAGTTCAGCGATTTAGAGTTCAGAGACGTTGTTAACGCTGACCTGCTAGATGCCATTGAAGAGACTGTGTCAGCAGGGGCTAAGCCACAATCGGCTCGTAAGTGGTGGAGTGGCGAATTAGCTCGCATCGCAAACTCAGAGGGTAAAGATGTCACGGCATTAGGGGTAACCACGGCCCAAGTAGCACAGTTGGCCGAACTTGTTGAGTCAGGCAAAATCAACGACCGTCTGGCCCGCGAGGTTCTGGGTTACGTTCTTGCCGGAGAGGGCGATCCTGCAGCAATCGTGACGGCGAGAGGACTAGAGGTAGTTTCGGATGACACAGCGCTCATCGCAGCTATCGATGCCGCCCTGGCGTCACAGCCAGACGTTCTAGATGCAATCCGTGAGGGACGCATGCAAGCAGCCGGAGCTGTAATCGGAGCCGTAATGAAGGCAATGGCGGGTTCTGCTGACGCCGCCCGAGTTCGTGAGCTTCTGATCGCGAAGGCCAATCAGTAACGTTAAAAAAAATAAAAGCCTGAGAAATCAGGCTTTTATTTTTTTTGGGGTGAGTAACGGGACTTGAACCCGCGGCCCCCTGGACCACAACCAGGTGCTCTACCAGCTGAGCTATACCCACCATGTGTCATCTAGACAACTGTGCAATTGTAGCAGGCTACTTGAGTGACTGCACTCGGTTGGCTGCAGCTTTCGCCTCTTCAGAGCTAGGTCCCGGGGCGGGCACTAAGACGCTTTCGCGGTAGTAACGCAGCTCTGTTATTGATTCGAGTATGTCGGCGAGAGCGCGATGCCCTCCGGCCTTTTTTGGTAGCTGAAAATACACTCTCGGGTACCAACGTCGCGCCAGCTCTTTAATTGATGAAACATCAACATTTCGATAGTGCAGATGTGAATCGACCGCTGGCATATATTTTTGGATGAACATCCGGTCGGTTCCTATGCTGTTGCCAGCGAGGGGTGCCTCTTTGGCGTTTGGAACGAACTGTTTTATGTACTCAAGGACGATTTCCTGAGCAGCTTCAAGCGAAACACCGTTTTCGAGTTCGTCGATTAGCCCAGAGTCGGTATGCATCTGCCTTACGAACTCGCTCATGTTTTCGAGCGATTGATCGGTCGGTTTGATGACAACGTCAATACCCTCATCAATGATTTCTAACTCAGAGTTGGTGATCACGACGGCCACCTCAACCAGGGTGTCTTTCTCGAGGTTGAGCCCGGTCATCTCGCAGTCGATCCAGACCAGGTTGTCAGAAGAGGGCAGCATTTTTTTTAGAACTTACTTTTAGGTAATTTGCCGAGTTGGCTTACCCATAAGTTTAGCCCTTAGCAATCTTCAACGACCGGCGCTGTTTTGCTGGCTTTGCCTTCTTGAGCTCTCGACGTTCCTTGCGACCTTCTACCAGCCAGTAAAGCACCGGCACAATAACCAGAGTTAAGACGGTTGAAGAGAACAATCCTCCGATCACAACAATTGCTAGCGGCTGCGAAATGAATCCGCCTCCACCGGTAAGCCCCATTGCCATCGGGGTGAGCGCAAAAATAGTGGCCAGAGCGGTCATCAGAATTGGGCGCAGTCGTTGACGCGCACCGTCCATAATTGACTCGCGAAGTGGTTTTCCATTTTTGCGGTACTGGTTTATCAGATCAATCAAGACGATGGCGTTGGTTACCACGATGCCCACCAGCAGCAGCATTCCAATTAGCGCTGGTACACCCAGCGGGGTGTCGGTAATCAGCAGGAGCCCCAAGGCGCCGGTCGCTGCAAAGGGTATTGAAATCAGCAGGATGAGTGGCTGAATAATGCTTGAGAAAGTAGCCACCATAACTACGAACACAATCGCTATGGCTGCTAGAAGAGCAGTTCCAAGCTGGGAGAAAGAGTCTGCTTGAGATGCTGAAATTCCGCCAATTTCAGCTGATGTTCCAGCAGGAAGTTCAACATCGGCAAGCCTTTTCGTAACCTCTGCGGTGATTGCGCCAAGGTTGTCGCCGGTCGGGGTTAAGGAAACAGTTGCTGTTCGTTCACCCTTCTCAGTCGTTATTGAAACAGGCACGGTGGCCTCTGAGATTTTCGCAATTGAAGAAAGTCTTACCGGTCCGGTTGCGGTCGGAATTGAAATAGCCTTTACCTCTGCGACGGTATCTGGAATCTCGGTTTTCACAACATATACGTCTGTATCGACGCCTTCGATATTGACCTTGCCGATTGAGCTGGGGCGCATAGCATTTGCAACGATGCCGCCAACTGCGATTTCGGTAAGGCCCTTTCTTGCCGCAGCCATTCGGTCAACTTCGACCTTGAGAGTGCGCTGACGTTCCGCCAGCGAGTTTGTTATTTCTGAAATGTCGTTGGTGCCAGCCATCGCGGCCTCTAGTTGAGTCAGCGCATCTTCGAGGTTTTTCTCATTTACGGCAGTCACCTTAATGTCGATGGTGCTTGAAGAACCAAAGTTAGGCCCGCCTCCGCTCGCAAACTTGACCGTTCCAAGCGAGCTGTCTGCTGAGAATGCTTCTTCGAGTCGAGCTTTCAATGCCTCTTGGTCTGTACCTTCCGAGGCAGTCACCTGTAGCTGTATTCCACCCGCTGCTCCACCAAAGGCGACGCGACCATCGCCACTTGATCCAATTGTGGTTTGCACAACCTCAATTGCATCTTCGGCAAGAATGATTGCCTCAACTTTTGCAGCGGCCTTCGACTCTTGCTCGAGAGTCGCCCCAGGTGCAAGCTCCTGATTGATCACGAATGAGTTTGAACCTGATGAACCGATAAAGTCGGTTTTCAACTGCGGAACCAGGCCGAAGGTAAACACCAAAACAACCAGCGACGCAATTACCGTTAGCCCGGGTTTGCGTTGGGTCCAGCTGAGAATTGGCAGATAGCCCCGCTGCAGCCACGACCTTTGTTCACGCGCTTCTTCAGCGTCACGAATCTCGGTGATTCGTTTTGCCTTGGCTGCCTCGGTCTCGCCTGGTAATTGAGCCGGCGACTTCAAGAACCAGTAGGCGAGCACCGGCACAATTGTCAATGAGACGAACAGTGAGGCAATCAAAGCGATTGCAAAAGTGAATGAAAACGGTCTAAATAGTTCGCCCACCAGGCCCTCAACCAGGGCAATCGGAAGAAATACTGCCACCGTTGTGATGGTTGCGGCCGTAATTGCACCGGCGACCTCTTTGACTGCGGTCATGATCGCATGCACCTTCTCTTCGCCGTAGGAGAGGTGTCGATTGATGTTTTCGATAACCACAATTGAGTCATCAACCACTCGTCCAATTGCGATCGTCAGCGCACTCAAAGTGAATAGATTCAGCGAGTAGTCAAAGAATGCCAACCCGATAAAGGTGATCAGAACTGATGTCGGAATCGAAATTGCGGTGACCAGAGTTGAACGCACCGACAAAAGAAACACCAAAATCACCAGGATGGCGAATCCGAGACCTAGAAGACCTTCGGTCGTGAGATTCTCTAAAGACTTCTCAACAAACGGAGCTTGGTCAAAAATTGTGACAATTTCAACATCGCCAAGTTTCTCTTTTAGCTCTTCAAGCTTTAGCTCGACCGCGTGTGAAACCGCTACCGTGTTGGCGTCTTGAGTCTTGGTGATGGAGATTGCCAGAGAATCTTTGCCATTCACGCGAGAAATGCTGGTCTGGGGTTCGTTTTCAAAACTAACTGTGGCAACGTCAGAAACCTTTAGGGCAACAGTCGAAGTGGTAATTGTTGGGGCTGCAGCTTGTGAAAGCCCAGCCAAGGAACTGGGAATGCTGCCGGACGATGCGCCAGGAATTGCGCCCAGACCGCCGCTCAGCGAACCTAGCCCGCCTGGAATTGATGGAAGTTGCGGTGTGCTCGGTTGGGTCACCGTGGTCTTGGTGCCGATTAGCGGAAGGTTTTTAAAGTCGGTAAGTGAATCAACGGCAGTGCCTACCTGAACTGAAATTGTTCCCTTTTTGTCCTCGAGGGTACCCGCCGGAACAATAAAACCGTTGGCTTGTAGTGCAGAGGCGATTGATTGCTGAGAAAGCCCGTTCGCAGTTAGCACCGACTGCTTCAGTTCCAGGTTGATTCGCTTCTCTAGAATTCCGGATACTGTCACATCGCGTACTCCAGGAATTTCGCTAAGCAATGGCGCAGCAACATCCTTTAGCAATTGCCCAAGTTCTTCCTGCTCGCCGTTCTGGGCTGAAATGCCCAAAGCAATAATCGGTACGGAATCGAAAGAACCTGAAAGTAGCTGAGCATTAGCTTCTTCTGGCAGGCGCGCCTCTGCAGCAGCTATTGCCGCGTTGAGTCGCTCAGAGACCTTTTCGGTTGCAGTTCCATAGTCGAATTCGACCCTGATGATTGAAATGTTGCTCTGTGAAGTTGACGACGTCGACACGATGCCATCAAGCTGCCTAATTTCCTGCTCAAGAATCTGGCTAACCTGAGCGTCAATTACCTCGGGTGATGCACCTGGCAGACTGGTCACAACGGCTGCTTGCGGTGTTTCAAAACTCGGGATGAGTTCTTGCTTTAGCCCGCCCAGCGAAATAAAGCCAAAAACGGCAACTATTGCAGTTGCTAAAGCAACGACAGAACGATTGGCTAGCGAAAGTTTCGCAAAGAGGTGCATGGTGCTCCGATCAGTTACTTGGAATAACCAAATTTGCTAAGCACCGATTCCTCGAGCAATGCAACCAGGTTGTAAATCAAAATTGAAACCAGCGTGATTACGACCACGTACGACCAAACCTCACCGGTTTTGGCTCGACCTATCGCCGAAACAATGGCGTAACCAATCCCTTGACCGGTGGCCAGCCATTCAACCAGGAGAGCTCCGGTCATCGCTCCCGGAACTGAAATCTTTAGTGCCGCGAAGAAGGAGGGAAGTGATGATGGGAAGGCCACCGCGCGTAGCGCGTCAATACGATTTCCGCCGTAGACCCTGACCAAATCAAACATCGCTGGAGGCGCTGACCTCAAGCCGAAGACGATGTTCACCAGTGCCGGAAAAAGCACCACAATTGCGCCCATAACGGCAACGCTCAGTTGCTCACGTCCAAAAATTAGGATGATGATCGGCGCCATCGCAATTAGAGGCACGCTGCGCAGCAGCATAGCGATTGGCATCATGGCTTGTTCTACACCTTTGGAGAGACTGAACAAAACTGAGACTAGAGTCGCCAGAAAAATGCCCACCGTGAAACCGATTGCTGCATCTAAGAGCGTGTGAAATAGTGCCCCAAAAACAAGCTCTCTATTTTCTGTCGCCGAGGGTGCAGTAAACAAAAAGTTAAATACGTCGATTGGGTTTTTACCGATGTAAGGGGTTACTTGGAAAATCCAAAGCGAAGCCATCCAGAGTGCAAACACAACGACTATAGAAATGCCGGTGTTCGAAATAACCATTAGCAATCGTTTAGCCAGACTCATGCCGTCGCCTGCAATCCTTTTGACCAGGGAGTCACCAGTCGACTGACGAGACCAATACCGGCGTAGCCTGCGCCTGCAATTGCGCCTGAAGCTAAAGCAAGGGCCCAAACCCTTGCAACCTCTAAGCTCTGCTGGGCGTTTACCATTGCGGGCCCAAAACCTAGGTCGGGGCCACCTACGTACTCACCAAGGATCGCCCCCAAAAATGCGGCCGGAGCGGCGATTCTCAAAGCGGCAAGGATCGACGGTAGGGCGGAGAGCAGTTGCACTTTTATCAACCGGTGCCAAGCATTTCCGCCATAGACCGTGACAACATCTAGCGTTGCTCGATCTGCAGATTTAACGCCGGTTAGTGCGCCGACCATGGTGGTGAAAAAGACCGCAAGTGCTGCCAGTGCAATGGCGGCTTCAGCAGGCTCACCACTTTTTGGGGCACCCACGACAAGCCTGATGATTGGTCCAATTGCAACGATCGGAATGCAATATGTGATCACGGCAATCTGCAACGCAAGGTTTTCGAGCTTCGGAAGCACCAGTGCAAGTGCTGCAAGAGCAAGCGCAGCGAGGTTACCCCAGATAAAGCCATAACTAGCTTCAATTAGAGTCAACAGCGCGTTTTTGAAGTAAAACTCGAATCCGTCGATAAAAAATTGTTCAATAACTTGAACCGGGGTTGGAATTGCCCCCGTGGTCGATTTACCGGTCGGAGCAAAAACTGTGGCCGCACTTAGCCACCAGATGGAGATTATGGCGGAGGTTCCTAAAAGCCCTCCTAGCCATTTACTCTTCGACCGCATTTTCGCCGTGTGCACCAAAAAGTAGCTCAGACGCCTGATCGTGCAAATGATGAAATTCGGGGGTGCGCATCATCTCGATGGTTCGGGGTCTTGGTAGATCGATTTCGATAATTTCTTTGATTCGACCAGGTCTCGCGCTCATTACCGCTACCTGATCTGATAGAAAAATTGCCTCCGAGATGCCATGGGTAACCATTAGGGTGGTTGCTGGTTTCTCAGTCCAAATTCTGAGCAGTTCCAGGTTGAGTCGCTGTCTGGTCATGTCATCAAGTGCACCGAAGGGTTCATCGAGCAACAGCACTGAGGGTTGAACCACAAGTGCTCGCGCGATTGAAACTCGCTGTCTCATGCCACCAGAGAGTTGGGCTGGCTTGGCGTTTTCAAAGCCCTCAAGCCCCACAAGTTTTATAAGGTCGGCGAGTTGGTTAGCCTCTGGCTTGATTCCAGCCAGCTCCAGGGGCAGTTTGATGTTTGCCAAGACGGAACGCCAGGGCATAAGAGCTGAGTCTTGAAAAGCGATACCGAGTTCATGATTTTTTCGCAGCTCTGAGGGGGTTTTGCCGTCTACGGTTACAAAACCTTCGGTTGGCGATTCGAGGCCTGCCAAAATTCTGAGGATGGTTGACTTACCGCAGCCTGAAGGTCCCAAAAGAGAAAGAAAGCTGCCCCGATCACTGTGCAGATTCGCATTATCTAGGGCGGTGAGTGTTTCGCGCCCAATTTTGAATTTCTTGGTAAGGCCAGAAATGGTGATGCCGCTGCCCAATTCGGTTGACTGGGCAGCGGCATCGATCAAAGACATACGCCTAGATTACTCCAAGAGTTCTGGGTGCTCTTCGTAAACCTCTGCGAGCAGGCTCATGTCGAATAGCTGTTCCGCAGTGATCTCGTAGCCGGCTGCCTTTAGGGTAGCTAGGTTCTGAGCAATCATGGCTTCGCTGATTGTGAAGAGACCGTTTGCACGAGTCTCATCGGTCTGAACCAAAATGTCGTTCTGAGTCTTTGACTGGTACTTCTCTTTTGCCTCAAGTAGGCCTAGGTCGGCTCCGTAGACCTCAAGCGCAAGACGAGCACCTTCGTCTGGGTTTGCAATGGCGTCTTTCCAGCCCTTAATGGTGGCGTACAAGAAGGCCTTTAGCTCTTCACGACGGTTGTCGATCGAGTCTTGGGTTACAACAAAGCTTTCGGTAACAAACGGTAGGCCGTTGTCTGCGAACAATAGGTTGGTGACTTCGTAACCCTGAGACTCAACAATGAAAGATTCGTTGGTTACGTAAGCCAAGAAGCCATCAACTTCGCCGTTTACCAACGGGGCTGGATCGTACTGAACCGGAACCTTGGTCACCTTTGAAGCCGCAATCCCGTTGGCTTTCAATAGAGCATCGAACAGGGTCTCGTTTGGTCCCGCCTGAACACCAATCTTCTTTCCGATTAGGTCCTGAGCGGTTTTAATGTTTGCACCATCTTTCAAAGAGACGATGGTGAAAGGATTCTTCTGGTAAGTGGTGCCAATAATTTTCAGCGGGGCACCCTCAGAAAGAATGATTGGTGCGACAGAGATCGGGTTAGCAATACCGACCAGGGCGTTGCCCGCAAGTACCTCTGCTTCGGTAGCTGCAGGTCCAGCAATAAGATTTACCGATTCAAATCCAGCTTCGGTGTAGTAGCCGTTTTGGTCAGCGAAGAACTCACCGGCAAACTCTGAGTTCTTGATCCAAGAAAGTTGAACGTTTAGTTCTCCGTATGAAGCTGCTTCTTCTGCAGGTTCGCTCGCTGAGCAACCTGTGAGGGTAAGTGCTGCGGCAGCAATTGCTGCAACTGCAACCTTACGAATTGACTTGAACATATTGGTTAGAGCCTTCCATTTATGGTTGAGTGGGAATTTGCCTCGTCGCAAGAAAATCACAGCACATCAATGTTTCGAGAAAATTTCAGATGTTTGCGATGGCTCTAATGATGGCAGAAATATGTGCCTATGTTCGACTAAAGCGCCGATTCGCCCAGCTCAGCTTTTAGATAGGCAGAAAGAACTTCAACCACCAGTTGATGATCCTCCCTTTGAGGAAGTCCAGAAACAGTGATGGCGCCTATCAAGCCGACTCCGTTAACTCGAACCGGGAAGCTTCCACCCGCTGCAACGTAATCTCTCGGATTCAGCCCCATGGTTGTAACCACGTCCCATCCGAGCATTCCCAGCAGTGACATGCGATAAGACGACATACCTGTGAGTCTCACCAAATTTTGCTTCCGCCGTGCCCACTCTGAATTTGCAGGTGTTGTACCTTTCATCGCTTCGAGATAGACCAGAGCTTCGCCGATTCTTGCTTCAACAGTCACTGCCTGGCCCCTAGATGATGCAAGTTTGACGATGTTTTCTGAAATCTTTTTCGCGATATTTTCATCAAAGGCGCTAAATACAAGCAGATCCTCTTGCCGAATTAATTTTTCTAAGTCAGCTCTGATCTCGATTTCTGAAGGATTTTCCATGCCCAAAGCTTAGCCACGATAAACTTTCAAGGTTGCGTTCAGCAGCACGCCCTCGTAGCTCAGTGGATAGAGCAAAGGCCTTCTAATCCTTTGGTCGTAGGTTCGATTCCTACCGGGGGCGCTAGCTCAACAAACTTTTCATCTGTTGGTAGATGATATTTGCGGCCATCACCGGGTTCAGTCTTGATAGAAAATCCATCATCTTCGCATCCTGTCCGATGCAGATGCGTGGTTGATTCTTTTCAATTGCGGTAAGCATCGCCTTTGCAGCGACATTAGCCGGGGTGGTCTTGAACTTTGAGGAGCCTGCGTCATCGGCTGACATAGTCATTCCTGAGTTTGCGGCTATGTTGGTAGCTATAGCACCAGGAAAGACCAAGGTTACTCCTACCTTGGTGTCCAAGAGTTCAGATCGCAAGCCCTCTGTTAGCAACTTGATCGCAGCCTTGCTGGCACCATAGACAGTTTGGCCGGGGACGGGGGCATAAGCGCCCATCGATGCCACGTTCAGGATGTGCGCTTCAGGTCTTTTTAAGAATTCGGGCAAAAAAGCCTTGATTAGGTGTAGCGGACCGTCGAAATTAACCCTCATGACTCGCTCTGCGTCTTTGAAGCTCAACTCGGCAACTTTTACAAAAGGTTGGATGATACCTGCGTTGTTGATTAGGGCATCAGCTGGGCCCAATGTTGAGGTCACATCAGCCGGAAGCTTTGCAACAGCTCCGGCATCAGTAACGTCTAACTTAAAGGCCTCAATAGTGCCGCCTGCATTTCTACACAGATTCACAGTCTCGTTAAGAGTGT
>JBEGRV010000010.1:0-29115 GCA_041180285.1 Actinomycetota bacterium | reverse complement strand
CGCACCAGGTCGATTCCGGTAACTTCCTCAGAGACTGGATGTTCAACCTGAAGTCTGGTGTTTACCTCGAGGAATGAAATGGTGCCGTCTTGAGCGACCAGGAATTCGCAGGTTCCGGCACCCTGGTAGCCAACCTCTTTGAGAATTGCCTTCGATGCTTCATAGAGTCGACGATTTTGGTCGGCGGTCAAGAATGGGGCTGGAGCCTCTTCGACAAGCTTCTGGTGTCGACGCTGCAGTGAGCAATCTCTGGTTGACACCACAACTACGTTGCCGTAGGCATCGGCTAGGCACTGAGTCTCTACGTGTCGTGGTTTCTCCAGGTACTTCTCTACGAAACATTCGCCTCGCCCAAACGCAGCTATCGCCTCTCGAGTGGCCGATTCAAACTGCTCGGTTACCTCTGCTGCATCGTAGACGACCTTGATGCCACGGCCACCGCCGCCATATGCAGCTTTGATTGCAATGGGTAGCCCGTGCTGTGCCACAAAATCTAGAACTTCTTGAGCGCCTGAAACCGGGTTTAAGGTTCCCGGGGCCAATGGCGCCCCGACCTTCTCTGCCACGTGTCGGGCAGAGACTTTGTCGCCTAGACGTTCAATCGCCTCTGGCGAAGGGCCAATCCAGGTGATTCCAGCTGCGATTACAGCTCTGGCAAAGTCGGCATTTTCAGCCAAAAAGCCATATCCCGGATGCACCGCGTCGGCTCCAGATTTTTTTGCAATCGAGATGATCTTGTCGATTACCAAGTAGGTTTCGGCACCTGTGGAGCCATGCAGTGCATAGGCTTCGTCGGCCATTTTGCTGTGCATTGCGTCGCGGTCTTGGTCGGCGTAAATAGCCACCGAAGCGATCCCGGCGTCTTTGGCAGCACGGATGATGCGAACAGCAATTTCGCCACGGTTAGCAATTAGAACCTTCGTGATTTTTCGAGGCAACACAGTCATAATTCACAACTCTATTGGCAGCAGCGCGCAATTTATTGGCTCGTTGGCACAAAAAAATCGAAAATCTACTGTGCTAACTGCCAAAGCGAGGTGTACTCAATACCCAATTCTTGGCACATGGTTCTGAGCCCAACCAGGGATAAACCAATGACGGTGTGCATGTCACCGTCGATTCGGTCAAGAAATGCTCCGCCGAGGCCGTCGATGGTGAATGCGCCGGCAACTTTTAGCGGCTCTCCGGTGCTTACGTAATTCTCTATCTCCGCATCAGAGATGTTCGCGAAGTGAACTTCGGTTGACGTGGTGATGGTGCTGGTTCGCACCGATTCTGAAGTTCGATTGTCGATTAGGTAGTGACCTGAAAAAAGTCGTCCGCTGCGACCGCGCAATTTTTTCCAGCGGGCAATTGCGACCTCGGGAAGATGAGGTTTACCCAGGCTTTCGCCTTCAAACTCGAGCGATGAGTCACAGGCCAAAATCACTTTTCCCGCGCTGCGTGCATCTTTAACCACGGCTTCTGCCTTGGCTTTGGCTAATGCTGCCACCATGTCGGCGGTTGACCTGATTAACCCTTGCGCACGAAGTTGTTCGACAACGGCATCTTCATCTACACCCGGCGCTATGGTCTGCGGAGTAATGCCAGCGTTGCGCAAAAGTATCAGTCGAGCTGGTGAGGTAGAAGCGAGAACAAGTTCGGTCACGACAAGAAGTCTGCCACGCAGGGTAACCTCATTGGGTGAAGAAAACAATCAACTGGGTCGGACAGCAACTTGAATTACGCATCGAAAAGGTTGCGCACGGGGGTATTTTTGTAGCCCGTCACGATTCGCGAGTGATTTTCGTGTCACATGTTTTGCCGGGTGAGCTTGTGAAAGCCAGGGTCTTTGAAGACCGCGGTGGCTCTTTTGCCCGAGCCGAACCGATTGAGATTATTGAGCCATCACCCGATCGAGTTCCCCAAGTTTGGAAAGACGCAGGTCCGGGCGGGGCTGGTGGAGCCGAATTTGGGCACATCAAGCTTGCGCGTCAGCGTGAGCTCAAAGCCGATGTGCTCGAAGAGGCACTGCAGCGCATGGCCGGGCTTGAGCTTCGTCCACAGGTTGAGGCACTACCCGGTGACGACGAGCGGAACGGTCTGGGCTATCGATCTCGAGTGCAGCTACACGTGGCCGAAGACGGCACAGTCGGCCCATACCGAGAGCGTAGCCACGAGGTTGTCAAAGTCAAGAAATTGCCGTTGGCAGTTGAAGATATTCAGGAACTTGAGTTTCAAAACCGCAATTTTCAAGACGTTCAGAAAATTGAAGTTGCAGCCTCAAATACCGGAGGCATCCACTGGAAAGTTGATGGCAAGCTCAAAGGCGACGAGCGTTTGGTTGAGCGTGCTGCGGGCAGAACCTTCAGAATTACCGGAGGCGGTTTTTGGCAGGTTCACCGAGCCGCCGCTGAAGTTTTAGCTTCAGTGGTCACCGAGTTCGCTAAATCAGCTGGTTTTGATAAGTCTGCACACAACCTTGACCTTTACGGCGGAGTTGGTTTGTTTGCCGGTGCCTTGGCGACCGGTTTTGGCAAAGACCTAAAACTCACCACGGTTGAATCTTTCAAACAAGCAACCGAAGACGCAAAGTTAAACCTTGCTGATCTCAATGGGGTGAAAGCTGTCTGTGCACCGGTTGAACGTTTTATGGCGCAGCACCTGAGCGACAAAGCAACCGAAAAATTCTCTGCAGCCACAGTCGTTATCGATCCGCCTAGGTCTGGCGCAGGAGCCAAAGTTGTCGGCCAGTTACTCGAATTGGGGCCTAAACACATCATTTATGTTGCCTGTGACCCTGTCGCTCTTGCCCGGGACCTTAAGCCACTGATGGCAGGAGGCTATCAATTGGCAGCCATCCGCGCGTTTGACTTATTTCCGCACACTCACCACTTTGAGACGGTTGCCAGTTTGGTGAGAGAGTAGCTAAATGACCATCCTCTCTGTTGGTGCTCCACCCCGGGTCGCAATCGTCGATGATCACGACGCGATTCGACTCGGTTTCAAAGGGGCCTGCGCCGAAGAGAACTTAGAGCTGGTCGCATCGGTGGCATCGGTTGCCGATTTGGTAGGCAAAATCAATGGCAACAATTGTGATGTGGTTGTTCTTGATCTTTCGCTGGCGGATGGTTCGTTGGTAGAAGAGAATGTTTCAACACTTTTGAAACTTGGAGTCCAGGTTCTGATTTTCAGTATCGCCGATAAGAAATTTCAGGTTCAGGCTGCGCTCAAGGCCGGGGCAGCCGCTCTCGTTAGAAAATCGCAAAGCATGGATGAATTGGTCTATGCCATCCGACTCATTTCTGGCGGCGTTCTAGTTAATAACACCGAGACAACCTCGGTTATCGATTCAGATTTAGATTTCAAAAGCACGGCAAATCTAACTCCGCGTGAGCGCGAGGTTTTATCGCTATACGCTGCGGGTTTCGCACTCAAACAGGTGGCACACGAGTTGAATATCTCAATCAGCACGGCCAAAGAGCACATCGATCGAGTAAGAACCAAATACTCGGGAGTCGGTCGCCCCGCATCAACAAAAACTGAGTTACTTATGCGTGCTATTGAAGACGGAATTATCGAAGAGACGGGGGTTTAGTTTGCCCATAGCGAACGGTCTTCGTTCAACGTCGGTTGGCTTTGCCCAAGATCGTCTCAACCGACTGTTGGGAAGGCTTTTCAGTGTCGCGCTGGCTCTTTCTGGCACTGAGGTTTTCATAAATGTGTATAACCAGCTGCCAGAACTTGATCCTTTTTTTGGCCCTTTGGCTGCGCTGATTTCACTTCTCTCTCACTTGATTTTTATTCTCACAGCGTGGATTGGTAATCGGCCAGAAATCGGGCAGCAGATTCACGCAGTGGTTTCGCTAGTTATTTTGGTCACTTGGCCGATTCAGGTTAGCAACCCTGAGTCGCTGCCACTTAGTTTTCAACCCTGGATCTGGTGGGTACTTGGCCCGGCTGCAATTGCCGCGGGGCTTTCGATGGGCCGACTGTGGGGCAGTGCGGTGCTAGTAGCCATGCCTGTGATTTGGTATTTTGTGCACAGTTCAGCTGATGGCGGATCTGCTACAAATCTTCGTTCAATTCAAGATTCTCTATACACGTTTTTGTTCAGCATTTCGTTCACGCTTGTGCTTTTGCTGCTTCGTGATCAAGCCGCAAAGGCTGATTTGGCTGGTGAACAACTAATCCAATCGGAGGCGAATAAGGCTGCTGCAGATGCAAGCGAGCGCGAGCGCCTTCGAATTGGTGCACTCATTCACGATCGAGTCTTGACGGCGTTGATTGTCGCAGGTAAAGCCAAGGCCCCTGCTGAAGTGAACAGTTCGAGAGAATTAGCGAAACAGGCTATTAGTGCGCTGAATGCTGCAAGTGAGTTTGGTGCTCAACCTGACACCGCAGAGACGTCGGTTGGTAGCTTGTTCAAAGAGATACGAAGACAATTTTCTACTTCAAACATCGAAATAGATGAAGCAGAAACTTCTCTTAAAGCGCTGCCAACAAACGTTGCGCAAGCCTATCTTGAGGCTACTCGTCAAGCGGTAGCCAACTCATTGCAGCACGCAGGCCCTACTGCCAATCGCATCATCATTCTCCGAGGTGCGTCTAGTGGGTTCAAAATTGTGGTGAAAGATGATGGAGTGGGATTCAGGCCCTCCAGAGTACCTAAATCTCGCCTTGGAATTCGAGTTTCGATTCTTGAGCGAATTGAGTCGGTTGGCGGTAAGGCCTACATCGATTCAAGGCCCGGTGGGGGCTGCTCGATTATTTTGAGTTGGGCCAGCCAGTGAAACTGTCGGCTCGCTACCTAGCATCGGGCGCGACACTGATGTTCGCCATTTATCCGATATTTCTCGCAGTTAGCAGTTTCGAGCACTTAGCCCGGCCTGAGATTGGTTGGTTTGCCTGCTTGCTATATCTGGCAGCTGTGTTTCCTACAGTTGCTGGTTATCGCGGATGGCGAATGCCAACCTTCCAGGCCGTTCTGAATTTTGCAGTCGCCGCCTTTATTCCATTTTTACTTTTGCCACATATTCCGCCAACTGAAGTTGGCAGTTACGACACTTGGTTTGTCGGCGCCTTGGCAACACTGCTTGGCGCTACCGCCGTTCGCGGCTTCACTGTCTATGCGGTTGCCGGTCTAGTCCTAATCATTGGGCACGTACTCGCGTGGGGTGGAACCAATGCAATTGCAAACACGGGGTTATTTGGTGCCGTCATTTTTGTGGTTTCTGGTTGGTTGATGTCGCTCGGATTTCAGACGGTATCTCGTGAGGCTCTAGAACATCGTGATCAAGCCGCAAAAAATGCAGCCTCAGTAGCGGCGCAAGTCGCGGCAAATATCGAGTTTGAAAAAAGAATGACTTCGACTTTACGAACTGCACTTCCGTTGCTAGTCGAGATTAGAGATCGAGAAGGGTTTTTCGATGACGATCTTAAGAATCGAGCGCTGCAGCTGGAAGCAAGTCTTCGCGATGAGATTCGCGGAGATCGACTTATTTCCGAGCAAATGCGCACTGCTGTTGCATCCGCTCGAATGCGTGGCGTTGAGGTGACTCTGCTTGATGAAGGTGGTCTCGCCGAGGTAAGCGAAGCTGAACGGTTGAGGATTCTAGGTGCGGTGAGCAACGCTATTTCGGGCATCAACTCTGGGCGAATTACCGTTCGCGCGCCAAGCGATGCTGAATTTAGGGTTTCGGTGTTGGCTACTCGTGCAGGCGAACCCAAACCAGACCTCTGGCTGAAGATTAGCTAAAAAGAAAAGACCGCCCCGAAGAGCGGTCTTTCATGAACGGCTAACCGTTCTCCCCCAAGAGTGGCTGCGACCCCCCTTTTGGTCTCGCAGCATCTCTTCGATAAGTATTTCAATCAAAACGGGGGACTAGAGGCAAAAAACCGTCCCCTTTTCGGGGGACGGCTAGGTTGCTTTTTGATAAACCTAATTCAGGCCACTGCGGTAAATGCCTCGCCACTGACCAGGGCCAGGAATAATTTGTGATCGCAAATTACCTGAATTTTTGGCCCAGGTAGATTGCAACTTCCGTTCAAATCCGTGAGCCTCTTGCGCTGCTTCTGCCGCCATAGCTTCGATTACAGCAATAACAGCTGCTAGCTCTTCTGGGCTCGGGTTTCCGGCCTCAACTTTTAGCAATTCACGCAATTCGTGGTTTTCTGTATTTGTCATGCCAACCAGCTTTACAGCGGAATGTTTCCGTGTTTCTTTGGCGGCAAGTTTGAACGCTTAGTTCTTAGAGCTCGCAAAGCTTTAATCACCTGAATTCGGGTGGCGGCTGGCTCGATGATTCCATCTAGCTCTCCTCGTTCAGCAGCCAAGAATGGTGAAGCGACGTTGTAGGTGTATTCGGCCGCGAGCTTGTTTCGCACGGCTGCTACATCTGCACCTGCTTCTTCAGCCTGTTTGATTTGCTCACGGAACAAGATGTTCACCGCACCCTGGCCACCCATAACCGCAATTTCAGCGGTTGGCCAAGCCAGGTTAATATCGGCACCGAGCTGCTTCGAACCCATAACGATGTAGGCGCCACCGTAAGCCTTGCGGGTAATCACCGTGACCAAAGGCACGGTTGCCTCAGCGTAGGCGTAGAGCAGTTTCGCGCCTCGGCGAATCACGCCAGCCCACTCTTGGTCGGTTCCGGGTAGGTAACCTGGTACGTCTACCAGGGTCAAAATTGGGATCGAGAATGCGTCGCAGAAACGAACGAATCGAGCGGCTTTTTCGCCGGCGTCGATGTTCAGGGTGCCAGCCATCTGCTGTGGTTGGTTTGCAATAATTCCGATACTGCGACCGTCGACTCGTGCAAAGCCGATCAAGATGTTTGGTGCGTAAAGCGGCTGAACCTCTAAAAATTCTCCTGAGTCAACAATCGCCTCGATCACCGAGTGCATGTCGTATGGCTGATTTGGTGAGTCGGGGATAATGCTATTGAGTTTCTGGTCGGCATCTGTGATCTCAAGCTCACCCTCGGGTTCGTAAACCACGGTCTCTGAGAGGTTGTTCTCTGGGAGATAGCTAAGTAGCGAGCGAGCGTAGTCGATCGCATCGGTCTCGTCGTCGGCAAGGTAGTGAGCAACACCGCTGCGCTCATTGTGGGCTCGAGCACCGCCGAGCTCTTCCATGCCGACATCTTCACCGGTTACGGTCTTGATTACGTCTGGTCCGGTGACGAACATGTTTGAGGTTTTGTCGACCATAATCACAAAATCTGTAAGCGCGGGTGAGTAAACAGCGCCGCCCGCAGCTGGGCCCATGATGATTGATATCTGTGGGATAACGCCTGAGGCCATGGTGTTTCTCTTGAAAATTTCTCCGTATTTACCCAGAGCGATAACACCCTCTTGAATGCGAGCGCCACCTGAATCAAGGATGCCGATAATGGGCACACCGGTTGCTATTGCCAGATCCATGATTTTGATGATTTTGTTCCCTGCGGTTTCACCAAGCGAACCACCAAAAATAGTGAAGTCTTGGGAAAATACAGCCACCTGGCGGCCGTGAATTGTGCCGACACCGGTAACCACCGCGTCACCGAAGGGACGGTTTTTATCCATTCCAAATGCTGTGCTGCGGTGTCTAACAAATTCGTCGACCTCGACGAACGAACCTGGGTCGAGCAGCATCTCGATACGTTCGCGGGCAGTGTTTTTACCCTTGGCGTGCTGCTTTACTTTTGCCTTTTCAGAAGCGTCAGTGACGGCTTCTGCGTAACGCGCGCGAAAATCTTCTAGTTTGCCCTTGGTTGTAGCGATGTCTGGATTGATTCGGATCGCTTGCGTGTAGGTGTTTTCAAAGGTCATAGGCTTCACTCTACCCAGCCTGCATGCCTGATCCTTTGAAGATTTGCTACTGCGATTCGCAATTTTCTATGGATGAAACCTACTAAAGCGCCGAGAGCCTGAAATCCGGCCGACTTTGATTGCCGGCGTATAGGTTGATAGCTATGCAATTCCCACTCGCTCAGCCGCTTGCCGCGCATTTTGTGTGGATTGATGAAACCGGTTCGACCAATTCTGACCTGATTGAGCGGGCAGCTTCTCTTCCGGATTTTTCAGTTCGGGTAGCCGGTTTTCAAAATGCCGGTAAAGGTCGTTCAGGGCGAACCTGGGTTGCACCTGCTGGCAGCTCACTCTTTGTCTCGGTTCTAATCAAGCCTGAGGCTCTACCGGTTGGTAAATTCTCTTGGCTGCCTTTGCTTGCCGGTCTAGCAATCACGAATGTGGTGAACTCGTTTGACCCTGAAAATCCGGCAACTCTGAAGTGGCCCAACGACGTGTTGATTAATCAGCAGAAGATTTCAGGCGTGCTTTCTGAATTGGTGAGCGATCTTTCGGGAGTGGTTATCGGCGCTGGCCTCAACATTTCCCAGCAGCAGTCAGAGTTGCCGATTGAAAATGCAACATCGCTCAAACTCCAAAAAGTAGAGACCAATCTGGATGAGGTTTTATCCCGATACCTCACCGAATTGAAACGCCTGCTGTCGGCATTTACTGAAGCCGGCGGTGACGCCAATAAGTCGAGGCTCAGATTCGAGATTCTGCAGCATTGCTCGACCATAGGTTCGAGGGTAAAAGTGGTCTTACCTGGCGATGAAGAACTTTTCGGTGATGCGGTCGGTATCGACGACACCGGCAGGCTGATCCTCCTGCCCGATGACAGCACGCAGATCGTGCCAATTTCAGCCGGTGACATTGTGCACCTGAGGCACAATTAGAACCATGAGTTTCATCAGCGAAGTGCTTATTTTGCGTAGTTATCGCTCTGCCATGAAGTTAGTGTTGCCAAATTTGGTTTTATTCTTGGCGGCTGCGGCCATTGGTTTTTCTGCTGGCAAACTTAGTGAATCCTGGCAAATTTATACTCTCTGGGGCGTGGCCGGAGCGTTCGTTTTTTCCTTTTGGCTGATTCCGGTAATCAGCTACCTGGGCAATCGATTCGAACTGACCAGCGCAAGATTGAATACCAGGGCCGGTTTGTTTGGTTCAAAATCTCAAGAGGTTTCGCTGGCTGAGGTGGCTGACGTAGTGCTTACCAAAAGAGTGATCACGGTGACATCTCGCGATGGATCAACGATTGAGTTAACTGGCTATCCGAGGCCTAAAAACCTCGTCCGGCAAATCAACGCCCACCGACTGGCCTTATAGTTTTTGGCATGACAGAACTTCGAGTTGGCGTAATTGGTGGTGGGCAGCTAGCCCGAATGATGACTCCACCCTCGATCAATTTGGGGCTCACTCTTCGCGTATTAGCTGAGTCCGAAGGATCGTCGGCCTCACTTGCAACCGCAACGGTTGGAGATTACAACCGCCCTGAGGTTGTTCTTGAATTTGCCAAAACAGTTGATGTCATAACGTTCGATCACGAACACGTCCCACTCGAAATTCTCGAGAAATTAGAAGAATCTGGCGTTTCCGTGCAACCCCCTTCGCGGGCACTCAGGTTTGCGCAAAACAAACTCGAAATGCGTCAGCGTCTAGCTGAATTAGGCCTCCCGATGCCAGAGTGGGCCAAAATTACCGAGCCGAGCCAACTAGCTGATTTCATCTATGACCACGGGGGCGTCGCAATTCTCAAGACGCCAATAGGTGGTTATGACGGTAAGGGAGTTCGGGTTGTTCGAGAGGCCGCCGCCGCGAATGACTGGTTCCAGAACCTGGCTGATTTCGGCGGAGCGCTGCTGGTTGAAGAAAAAGTAGATTTTGTTCGTGAGCTAGCTCAGTTGAGCGCTCGACGCCCCAGCGGTGAGTTCAAGGCATGGCCATTGGTAGAGACCATTCAGGCAAACGGAGTTTGTTCGGTTGTCAAGTCGCCGGCGCCAAATGCGTCAGCATCAGTGATGTCTGCTACTGAAGATATTGCTCGCACCATTGCCATCGGTCTAGGTGTCACAGGGGTCATGGCGGTCGAGCTATTTGAAGCTCGCGACGGCCGCATTCTGATCAACGAGTTGGCTATGCGTCCTCACAATTCCGGGCACTTCAGCATCGAAGGGTCAATTACGAGCCAATTCGAACAGCACCTGCGTGCCGTTTTAGATTTGCCTCTCGGGGACACTGCTCCAACAGCTGAGCACGCTGTGATGGTTAATCTGCTCGGAGTCGATTCGGAAAATGACTTTCTGCCAAGCTATGGCATAGCCATGGAAGAGTTTCCGGGGGCCAAGATTCACACCTATGGAAAGGGTGCGCGAGCCGGCCGCAAAATGGGGCACGTCACCGCAACTTCTTCGGATGCCTCATCCGCTCTCGCGACTGCAGAGGGTGCCGCCGCCGTTTTGCTACGGGGTTAATTGGCGCAAATCGCTAAAATTTAGGGGTTCACCTAACTTTTCAAAGGAGCCCGAATGTCTGGTTGCCTCGTTGGCGTTGTTATGGGCTCAGACTCTGACTGGTCGGTTATGTCAGATGCCGCTCAGGTTCTAAAAGAATTCGGTGTCGATTTTGAAGTCGAAGTGCTATCGGCACACCGCACACCAGAGCGAATGATCGAATGGGGAAAGTCTGCAGCAAGTCGTGGCATCAAGGTGATTATTGCCGGCGCAGGAGGCGCAGCTCATCTACCCGGCATGCTCGCATCGGTAACCACACTTCCGGTGGTTGGTGTTCCAGTTCCGTTGGCGAAACTTGATGGCATGGATTCGTTGCTATCCATAGTGCAAATGCCTGCCGGAATTCCGGTGGCTACGGTTTCTATCGGCGGGGCCAAAAATGCGGGAATTTTGGCAGCCCGCATCCTGGGCGCATTTGACTCTGAACTTGCAGACAAGCTTGCCGCATACTCTGAAAACCTGAAACTGCAGGTTGCCGAGAAGAACGAGAAACTCAAATCACAAATCTAAATCCGCGAACTTCAAGGCCGGGTGCTCCGCAGGTGCGTCAGAACGGCCCGTTTCGCGCTACCGATCGGGCCACTCCCGAGCAGATGAACCGCCGGGCTTGGTGGCTCTTGGTTCTCAACCTTCTGGTGCCGGGTTCAGTTCAGTTGGTTGCCGGAAATCGCAGGTTAGCCAGAATCGCTCTAACCGGAACCCTCACCATTTGGTCGATCGTCGCAATTTTCGGAGTGCTGGCATTGATCAATCGTTCCTGGGTTATCACTCTTGCCACAATCCCGGCTGTGGTCTTTTTGCTGGCAGTGGTGCTTTTTGCATTTGCCCTGATTTTTGCAGTGGTAACTCTTGACTCGCTTCGTATCGCTCGACTGGGCAGGCTTTACCCGAAACAGCGCATGATAGCTCTCGGGGCTTTTGTCTTGGCTGGTGTCCTTGGTTTTTCTGGCATCAGCTATGCCGGAAATCTGGCCGGTGTTCAAGCGGGGTTTATCGGTAGCATCTTCAACCAGGGCGGGCTAACCTCGCCGGTTAACGGCAGATACAACATCATGCTGCTCGGTGCCGATGCTGGGGCAGACCGCTTTGGAATTCGCCCCGACTCAATTTCAGTAATCAGCATCGATGCCGCGACCGGCCAGGCGGTCAATATCGGCATTCCGCGCAACCTGCAGCGAGTCAGTTTTTCTGCGGGGTCGCCAATGCTCAAGGTTTACCCGAACGGCTGGACCTGCGGTGTCGAGTGTCTAATTAATGCGATTTATAAAGATGTGGAAGACAACCACGCTGAGCTTTACCCAGAGGCTGAAAAGCACGGATCTACCCCAGGCACTGAGGCCACGCGCGATGCGGTTGAATGGGTGACCGGTCTAGAGATTCAGTCGTATGTGCTGGTTGACATGTCAGCCTTCACGTCCCTAGTCGATGCGCTCGGCGGAGTGACCATTGATGTCAAAGAGCGCTTGCCGATTGGTGGCCAACGAGAAGACCTGTCAGATGTAAAGGGTTGGATCGAGCCAGGCAAGCAACACATGGATGGCTTTACTGCGCTTTGGTATGCCCGCTCTAGACACACCACCAGCGACTATGACCGCATGAAACGACAAAAAGAAGTCGAGGAAGCCATTTTGCAGCAGGTTGAACCGGTTAATGTGCTCACTCGTTTTCAGCAGATTGCAGCAGCCGGCGAAAAGCTGGTTCGCACCGACATTCCATCGACGATGCTTGGCCGATACGTAGATTTGGCATCGCAAGCGAGGGCGCTGGGCATCACCAGCCTCGATCTTGTTCCGCCAACCATTGATGTGGTCTACCCCGACTATCCGGCCATTCGAAAGTTGATTCAAGACTCTTTTGCCCCGGCACCCAGCGAGACCCCGCAGCCGTAATTACTGAGGCAACGGTGTTGGCCAAACAAAGTCTTTGTAAACTGAACTGACTGCTAAGGAGAGTGACATGGGTCTTGCAGATTACGCGCGAGAACATGGACTAAAACGGGTTGGAGCACGCCCATCGCTCTCGCAGTACATAGCCCAGGCCTGGGAGAGACGCGATTTTGCAGTAACTTTCTCGGTCTTTTCAACTGAGGCCGCGAATGCCAGAAACCGCCTCGGTCGTTGGTGGCTGATTCTTTTGCCGACTATTCAGGCTGTTATCTATGGCTTAATTTTCGGATTCATCCTTGGCGATTCAAGACCGGATAATTTTGTGCCCTTCCTGTTCACCGGGGTCTTCTTATTCTCTTTTTTTTCAAACTCACTGCTGATGGGTGCAGGATCCATCACCGGCAACAGCGGACTGGTAAAGTCACTGCACTTTCCTAGGATGCTGCTTCCGCTTTCGGCGGTAATTCGGCAATTCATCAATCTTTTGCCTCAGATCGGCTTGTTAATTTTGGCGCTTTTGATCTTCGGGCAAGAGGTAACCTTCGACTGGCTCGCACTAATTCCAATTTTGCTTCTGATGTTTTGCTTTGCCACCGGTTTGGCTTTGGTCTCTGCGCGCCTAACCGTGCATATTCAAGACCTGTCGAAATTGATTCCTTTTGTGACCCGCGTCGCTTTTTACGTCAGCGGTATTTTCTTCAGTGTCGACAAGGTGCTCGGTGACTACCCGGTTTTGTTGTCAATTATGAAATTCAACCCCATTTACGATTTCATCGAGCTAGCCAGAGGTGCGCTAGTCAACGGCTATCAAATGACTCCGTTTCTTTGGTGGGCATGCATTTGCTGGTCAATAGGGCTGCTAATTTTTGGTCTTGTCTTCTTCTGGAAAGTTGAGGAGCGCTATGGCCGCGAAGACTAAGCGTGAAGAACGCAAACCAGTGGTTGTGGTTGATGACGTTCACATTCGCTATAAGGTTTTTGCCTCCGGTAAAAAAGCTTCTGGTGCCGGAATTCGCAAGGGGCTTTTCTCGAGGAAACTTCGGCTACGCGAGGTTCACGCGGTCAAGGGCGTCAGCTTTGTGATTCACGAGGGTGAGTCGATTGGTGTTATTGGAACTAACGGTTCTGGCAAATCTTCCTTGATGCGTGCTATCGCAGGCCTAACTCCGGTTTCTGGGGGAGCAGTTTTTTCTTCAGCTCGGCCTTCGCTACTTGGCGTGGGAGCCGTGCTGTTGCCCAACCTGACCGGGGTGAAGAACATCATCCTGGGTGGTTTAGCCATGGGTTTTTCGAGAAAAGAAATCAACTCAAAACTCGATTCAATCATCGACTTTTCTGGGCTTCGCGAATTTATTGATCTGCCGATGCGCACCTATTCATCGGGCATGTCAGCGCGACTTCGTTTCTCGATTGCGGCATCTCGCGATCACGACATCCTTATAGTTGACGAAGCATTAGCGGTTGGTGACCAAGAGTTTCGCAACCGATCCGAAGCTCGAATGCGCGAAATGCGCGACAAAGCCGGAACTCTATTTTTGGTAAGTCACAGTATGAAGTCGATTCTTGACACCTGCACTCGGGTTATCTGGATCGAGAAGGGTGAACTACTGATGGATGGCGAACCACTTGAAGTGGTCAACGCCTACAACAAATTCGTCGGCTCAGACACAATCGACTAAATAAATGCCAAAACTTTCTCCCAAAGTTTCCGTGATGATGCCGGTTCTCAATGAAGGTAAGCATCTTCGCGCGGCTGTCGAAAGCGTGTTGGCTCAGAAATACGATGGCGATATCGAATTGATTTTGGCTTTGGGGCCGTCGCGAGATGGAACCAATGAGCTCGCCGCCGACCTTGCTAGAGCTGATGAGAGAATTCGCCTAATCGAAAACCCACGTGGTCTCACTACGGTTGGTCTAAACCTAGCCATCGCAGCTAGCGATGCTGAAGTGATCGCCCGAATTGACGCCCACAGTGAGCCGAGTGAGAACTATTTGGCCACTGCTGTTGAAGTTTTACAAGCAAAGCAAGCCGCTCTCGTCGGTGGTGTGATGGCGGCTAAAGGTCGTTCGATTATTCAACGTGCAGTTGCCTGGGCCTACACGAGCAGATTTGGAATTGGCGGCGCTGCCTATCACGTTGGGGGTCAGGCGGGCGAAGCCGAGAGTGCCTACCTTGGAGTATTTGCGGCCCAAACCCTGAAGAACGTCGGTGGGTACAACGAGTCGATAATTCGAGGTGAAGACTGGGAGCTTGCTCAGCGCATCAAGAAAGCGGGAGGTCTGGTCTGGTTTGACCCGAGACTTCAGGTCACCTACTGGCCCCGAGGGCGGGTAAACCTGCTAGCGAAGCAGTTCTACAGCACTGGGGTGTGGCGAGGCGACCTGACCAGGCGAGATATCGCTGGTGCATCGAAACGGTACTTTTTGCCACCCGCACTGGTCGGCGTTATCTTTGCCGGGTTGGTTCAGCTCTCACTCGACAATTACCTGGGAATATTGCCGATTGCAGGCTATCTATTGGCGATTGCCGCGCTAGCGTCAACGGCTGTGGGCCTCGGGCTCAAAGAGCGTGTTGCCCTGCTGTTTGTTCTGCCTACCATGCACATTTCATGGGGCTTAGGTTTCTGGATTGGTTTTATTTTTGGCGCTCGCGGCACCATTGATCGAAGTCGAGTCTGATGCGATACAACCCTCGTCGAATATTGGGATCGATCAGACGAAGACTGAAATCACTCAGTCGAAAACGCCACTATCGAACAAATCAACCAATCATCAAGCATCAGGTGCTGTTTGTCAGTTTCGAAGGAAAAGTAACCGCAGATTCACCGCTAGATGTGTTTCATGAGCTTCGCAAGCAACACCCGGACTGGGTTTTTCTATGGACTGTTGCTGCAGATGCGCAGGCCCCTGAAGGCGCAGTCGCCGTGGTCTATGAGTCAAAAGATTGGCTGGCGGCTTTGGCTCGAAGCCAATTTTTAGTTAGCAATAATCTGTTGCCCTGGTACTTCAAGAAATCCGCAGGCCAAACCTATCTTCAAACCTGGCACGGAACCCCGCTCAAACGCCTGGCCAACGACATTGAAACCGGGGGAGTGTCGAGCACCTATCTAGCGAACATTAATCGCGAGAGTGGCGCTTGGGACTATCTAGTTTCGCCCAGTGATTTTGCTACCCGAGCTTTCAGATCAGCATTCGGATTTACCGGCGAAATACTAGAGTTTGGCTACCCTCGCAATGATCGGTTGGCTCAACAAACTGTTAGCAGGCAGAGTCTCTGCGAGAAGATCGGTATCGCTGACCTTGGCAAAAAATTGGTGCTCTACGCTCCAACTTGGCGCGATTACCGCATTTCGGCGACCGGTGAGTGGGAGGCGTTCAACTATCTGAGCCCTGATTTGCAATTACCGGATGGCTATCAGTTGCTATTTAGAGGTCACAGCGCAACCTTAGGAACTCACGATTCGTCAATCGCAGGAAATGCAATTGATGTCACCAAGTACCCTGACATCACTGAATTGCTATTGGTGGCAGATGTTCTGGTGACAGATTTTTCATCGACAATGTTCGACTTCAGCATCTCTGGAAAACCGATTTTATTTTTTGCTCCAGATTTTGAGCGCTACCAAAACGAACGCGGTTTCTATTTCGATTTCGAGGCCATCGCACCCGGGCCTATTTATCGCGATCAGGATCAGCTGCTTACTGGGTTGTCACAGTTATCGAAGCTGCAAACTGATTACCGGGAGCGCTATCAAAACTGGCAGCAAAAATTCAACAAACTCGAAGTTGGAACAGCCGCTCAGCAGGTAGTCAACGCCGTATTCTCTAAAGCGTGAACTTCATCTCAAACATTAGTCCTCTACTTCAAAGGCTAATTTGGTGGGCAAACTGGCGTCAAAAACAGGCCGATCTGATTGATCCGAAGGTGCAAATTTTTGTTGATTTTTCGGGAGCCCGAATTGACGCGGCTGATTACGTTCGCGAGCTTAGAGCACAGACTTGGGCAAATCTTGCAATCACCACTGTTGTACCTAACGGTGATGAAGAAACCTTCGGTGTGCTATCTGGGTTGGCTGCGTCTACCCCGGAACTGACTGTCGAATTTGCCGGGGATAGCTTTGGCGCGAGGGTTAATGACTCATTGGCTAATGGTGATTTTGACTACTTTTTGGTGACCGACTCTTCGGTTCACCCTCATCGAAACGCCATCTCAAAACTTATCGAAATAGCCGAAGCAACAGGTGCGCCAGTTACGGTCGCTGAATTTCTCGAAAGTGACCAGGATGATGCTCAGTTTGATTGGCAACGTGGAGGCTTCGCATTGACCACCCGTCTGATCAGGGCTGATTTTGCAATCGAGAAAAAACTAAACTTCACGCAGCCGTCTTGGTTAATCGTTTTGCAGCTGCACCTCGCAACGAAAAGTGCTGAATTTATGTCCGATCAGATTTTTGAAACAGAAGTAGCTGGCCACCAGTTGTCACTCTCAGAGCTCAAACTAGCTACCAAGTTGATTTCCATAGCCGATGAAAAGCAATTGGTGGCAGCTGGAACCTACCGTCGTTGGTTGAGTTTTCTGATTTCTTCGCCTCTGCAGAAATTGGTAGCAGACTTGCGCACTGCCCCGACGAGTGACTTTGATCACTTCAAAGCGGTAACTTCTGAATTTTTAGCCGATGCCGACGAAGAAATTTGGGTCTCGGCTACGGGTGCGAATCGCGCTGCGGTTTGGGCAGCGGTGCACGGCTCCCGAGAGCAAACGCTGAAGCATTTGACCAGATAGTTTGCGACTTGCAGCAGGTTAACAGGCAGTTTTAAGAACCCAAAAGTTAGTCTTGAAGGGCACCTAGGAGGTTTGCCCATGCGCAAGGTTTTCGCGTCTGCCATAGCAATTTCAGCAGCTTTGTCGCTGTCTGGCTGCGCTCTGCTCTACCCGAACTGGGGCACCGATGAAAAACCAAGCGACCCCCAAACCTCCGAGCCTGGCCAACCAACCCCCAGCCAGACTGAAAGCAGCTCTCCGACCCCTTCTGAAACGCCTGTGAAGCCTAAAACTCAGGTTGCGATCAACATCATCGATTCGGTTATTGAACCTGAAAACGGTCAAATTATGGTCGTTGCAGAGGCTCTGGGTATCGAAGAGAACGGTGGGTCCTGCAAGTTGACTTTCGAAAGCTCAACTTTGACCAAGTCGGTTTCGGG
The DNA here is from genome assembly GCA_041180285.1 of Actinomycetota bacterium. Classification (GTDB taxonomy): domain Bacteria; phylum Actinomycetota; class Actinomycetes; order Actinomycetales; family Microbacteriaceae; genus Rhodoluna. Next base: position 11,702 of record JBEGRV010000010.1, on the reverse strand, counting down.
CAAGGCTGAACCGAACATCACCTCTACCCAGTGTTTCCCACTTCAACTTCCAGTTGCAGGGCTACCCAAAGGTGCCGCAAAACTTTACGTGAGCTATGAATCATCAACATCAGTCGGTAAATCGTCTGCGATTGCGATCACCATCCCCTAGATGTTAGAGCTAATCAAGAAACTAACCTCCGGCCTAGCAGTCTTGCTCTTGGTCGCAGTTGGTTTGATTGCACTCGACATACCAAGGCCCGCGGCGGCGGCCGATGCATCCCGTTTTGACCCCGGTTTACTTATCTCTGACGCCGCTTTTTACGACCATGATTCGATGACCGTCGCAGAAATTCAGCGCTTTCTAGAGAGCAAGCTGCCCACCTGTCGCGACGATGACAGCGGCCCAAAATGCATCCGTAATTTTGTCATGGATACGCCCGCTGCGACCGGAGAAGACGGGCGCTGCGAATCGGTAGAGGCCAAAACAGCGCAAACCGCAGCCCAGATCATTCATGATGTCGCCCAGGCTTGCAAAATCAGCCCAAAGGCATTGATTGTCACGTTGCAGAAAGAACAGGGCCTAATTCAGGCGCAAAACCCGACTGCGAGAATGTACAACTTTGCGCTCGGCATGAACTGCCCAGATACTCCTGCTGGTTGTGCCGCATCATCGGCAGGGTTTTTCTGGCAGCTCTATAAGGGCGCTGGCCAGCTTCAGTGGTACAACGATGTTCGAGGTTCGTTCAGCTACCTCAAGGTCGGAAGTTTTATCACCAGGCGTTACCAGGCCGCCAACGTTGAGTCGTCAATTGGTAAAGACTGCGGCTCGCGCAGATTTCTATTGAAGAGCGCTGCAACGGCTGCCCTCTATTACTACACGCCCTACACGCCAAACGATGCTGCACTGAAAAATCTTTATTCCACCGGCGACAGCTGTAGCGCCTACGGTAACCGCAATTTCTGGCGCTTCTACACCGACTGGTTTGGCGACCCTGTGGCCGGAAGCTTCTTTATTCAAACCAAAACCAGTGGGCCATTTTTAGTTTCCGACAACACCAAATACCCAATTTCTGATGCCTCGCTACTCACCGAATTGAAGCCACTTGGCGAAGTGGGAACAGTTTCGCAAGAGTACCTAGACACCTTCGTTACCGGCACCTCGTTGACCAGGCTGTTCAAGGTGGCCAGTGGCGCACTCTACATTTACGACAACGGCAAACGATTCAATGTTGCAAGCTGCGAATTAGCCACGCACTTTGGTCTCGACTGTGCCAACGCGATTACCTTTACCTCGGCACAATTTAATGCACTTCCCAACGGAGGAGTGCTGACCCAGTACCTTGCAGGTGCCGACAACACCCTCTTCTATGTCAAAGATGGCGTGCGCCGACAAATTCTCGACGTGACTTCGGTAACCGAGGCTGGAATTACACTGCCAACTATTTCTAAGGTGCCGGCAAGTGCATTCGAAAATCTGCCTTTCGGGCAACCAATTGCGCGCAACCTAGTCACCTTCACTAACTCGACGACCGGAAAGCCCGGCATTTTTGCCGACGGAAAGTACTTTGAGGTTTCCGATGATTTAGCAAAAGAGCTTGATCTGAAAACCTGGTTTGCCACCACCACCGGAAAATTGAGTACCGCTTCGATTGGTCCAGCCTGGGGAAATAGATATCTGCGATCGATAGTTCAAAGCGAATCAGGTAAGCGATTCTTGCTTACGGCTGCCGGCAAACGAAAAGTTGCAGATCTAGCGCAGTTAAGCACTGATGTGGTTGTTCCAGATTCGCTGTTAAACCCGATTACTGAGTCGACTTCCGCCGAACTAAATACTCCGTTTTTTGCAAAAGTTTCTGATGCCAGTGAAATCTTCTTGGTCGATGAAAATCAGCGAAGGCTTTTACCTAGTCGTGCAGATCGACTCGGATTCTTCAGTGCGGTTAGCACCAAGGTTATCCAGACGCTTCCTCTTTCGGCCATGAAACAAATTGCACAGACAAACCCTGCGTTGGCTCCTGCTGCCCTGATTTCAGTTGGGGGTTCTGTTCAGAACTATCTAATTGACGGTAAGTCTCGAGCTTTGCGAATCAGCAAAGATCTTGCTGCCAGCATGGGTCGCGGCACTGTGCGAGTCATCAAACCGGCAGAGCTGAAGGGCTACAGCACCGGTGGCAAGTTGACCAGCAACAAGGTTATTTGCTCGGGGCAAAACTACCTGGCGGATGCCGGCCGACTGATGCCAGTTTCCGCTGTCGATGCGCTTTCTTATCCGGGTAAGGCAGTTACCCTAAGCCCACTCACCTGCGCGAATCTGAAACTTGATACTGCCCAGATTGGTCGTTTCATCACACTTCCAGATAGGTCAATCTGGTTGGTTCAAAAGTCAACTCGGTACAAGTTGACCGGAAGTCAGTACTGGGCCTATTTGGGTGATCGGGTAGGCCGAGTCTCTGTTTCAGAGCAGTTTGCCAAAGAGATTCCAATCGGATCAAAACTACCGCCGGCTGTTGTCGATGAAGTTTTACCTGAACCAAGCCAAGCGGCAACGCCAAGCCCAACACCGACCTCGTCACCAACGCCGACTGTAACCCAAACCCCAAGCCCTAGCCCAAGTGTCAGCAACCCCACCGCTGCACCATCGTCGAGCCCAAGTTCTACTTCGATTTCGGTCAAGACCTACACCGTTGTTTCCGGAGATACACTTACCAAAATCGCAGCTCGCTATTCGATGACGCTCACTGAGTTTGTTGCAAAGGTAAAGACTCTGAACCGCAGTGGTCGCTTAATTGGTCTCAGCACAACCACTGTGCTTTGGGTCGGCGACAAGTTGACCATTCCATAGACTTAGACCCATGTCGATTCAGGTTGTAATTCTCGCTGCCGGTATGGGTACGCGCCTAGCCCGTCCGCTACCAAAGCCACTCACCGAACTTCGTGACGGTCGATCAATCATGCAGCAGCAGTTCGACAATCTTCAATCTGTTTTTAGCGATACCCACCGGGTGATGATCGTGGTGGGCTTCAAACTTGAGGCAATTATCGAGCGGTTTCCAGAGGCAACGTTTGTCTACAACGAATTTTTTGATCAGACCAACACCTCAAAGTCACTGCTAAAAGCGCTGCGGGCGTCTGCAGATGGGGGCGTGCTTTGGCTAAATGGCGATGTGGTGTTTGACCCTCAGGTTTTGGCTCGAATCGCTCCATTTATTGAGGCCGAACAGTCTGTTGTAGTTGTCAATACTTCCAAAGTCAGCGAAGAAGAGGTGAAGTATCGCCTTGATGCCGATGGCTACATTGCTGAGCTATCAAAAACTGTTGTTGATGGTCTCGGTGAGGCGGTTGGCATCAACTATGTCTCCGCTAAAGATAAAAAATCACTGATCGCCAGACTCAGCGAAGTTGAAGATGGCGATTATTTTGAGAGAGGCATCGAATTTGGCATCGACAAAGATGGGCTCAAGTTCAAAGCCGTCGATATCAGCGATCTTTACGCTGTTGAAGTCGACTTCGCAGAAGACCTCGAGAGAGCAAACGAACTCTTTTAGGGGTGCGCCCTCGAGACTCTAAATTATCTTCGGGGTCAAATACTTTGATGGCAAACATCGCCAGAATTAGCCAGCCGCTCTCAATTAGCAACCGTGACTCGGTCAAGCTCCAGACCGCCAAACCCATGAAGGTAAGGATTGGCCACAAATAAAGTGAGTTAGTGTGCCGCACTGCGAGGCGCCAAAGTTTCACAAATGTGATCAGCAGAAAAACGGCAAAAATGGCTGCACCAATCAGGCCGAGCTGCATAGCCACGTCAAGGTATGCGTTATGTGCCTGATAGTAGGGTACGTTCTTGATCACTACTAAGCCTTCATACGGTTCGACACCTGGAACCCAGTGGCTAATCCAGCCCCAACCTTGAAGTGGGCGCTCGGAGATCAATTCCAGGACTTTTTTCCAAATGCCGCTGCGACCGGTCATATCTGGACTTTTGCCGATTGCCTCGAAAACCTGTGCTCTGAACAGCAGTACAAATGTTGCCACCGTTCCGGCGCTAGCCCACGCAATTCGATAATAAAAATGTCGCGTATCGCGGTCTTTACCCTCGGCTGCTATTGAAACCACCGCTGAAATTGCTACCGCGGCAAGAGCGAAACCGACACCAGCTGATTTCGCCAACCAAATCGCACCAACCGCAGCTACCAGGCTGACTGCGCCCAGCCATTTCTTCGTTGCGATTATGGCGATTTCCACCGAAAAAACCACAATTCCCACCATCGCCACATAGGCGAGCAGATTCGAATTGCCGACTATCCCTTGAATTCTTTCGCCTTCGAATAGGTTCCCCTGTGTCCAGTAATAGGCCGCGGCCGGAGGTTCATCGCCTTCGTAATTTTTGAAAATGGGAGCGATTGGCCCCCGCACCACCAGTGAGGCAAATAGCTCAAACAGCCCCGAGCTGAAAAGAATAAATCGGATGGTGTTGCCGAAAATTCTCAGCAGGTGTCGCCAATCAAAAAGAGTTGCGAAGAAATAGGCGAAGGCTGTGGTGCCGAGCTGAGCGACCAAAGCCAAAAGTGAGATTGCCGGGTAGGCCGACCAAATTATCGACAGGGCCATGAGGCCCAAAACAGAGAGCAGCGGCCAGGTAAATCGCGATTGAAATTGGCCTTTGAAACGGTAGAGCAGATAAAGTGCCGCGGCAAATTCGAGCACCAATAGAGTGCCCCAGCCCCACCAACCGATTGAATACCTGACTGCGTCACCGGCCATTAGGGTAAACAGAATTAGATAGGCCGGCCAGGTCTTGAGGCGATAGTCGCGATCTTTGGTGTTGAAAATTACCTTGATCGGCCGGGTGAAATCAGACATAAATCTCGTTTGTTAGGTTGCAACATTAGCAACTGAATAAGTCTATTCGAGAGCAATTTAGCTAGGCTTGTTTGGCTGGAGGCCAAGCTTGATAATAGGAATTTCAAATCAGCCTCGCGATTACGCGTGGGGCTCGAAAACCCTGATTCCCGACTATTTCAGCGTGCCTGAAACTGGGTTGCCGATGGCTGAGATTTGGTTTGGTACTCACCCAGCCAACGAAACCAAGGTGGCTTCTTCGGGGCAGAACCTGGTGGATGTCATCGGGCACCGACTGAGTTTTCTGATGAAAATTTTGGCTGCTGACGCGCCCCTTTCGATTCAAGCCCATCCAAATAAGACTCAGGCAGAGACTGGCTTCGCTGCCGAGAATGCATCCGGAATACCAATCAATTCAGCCGTGCGAAATTATCGGGATGAGAACGCCAAACCTGAAGTGATTGTTGCCCTAACCGATTTTCAGGCCCTGTGTGGGTTCGCCCCGGTTGGCGAGATTTCGGCAACCCTAGCCGATCTGGCTGAGCACCCGCAGCTCAGTGACGGCATGAAATTCATAGCCAAGGGTTGGCTGCAGCTACTTGCCGAGTCAGGGTTGCCTGCCCTGTTTGCAGATGTAATTGGGCGGCGCGGTAATCTCGACGGCGTCACCGCAGAGCTTGGTAAATTTGCCGATTTCGATTCGCGCTTTGAGCTGATCGATGAATTAAATATTCGCTATCCAGGCGACCCCGGTGTGGTTATTGCAATGTTTATGAACCGGGTTTGGCTTCAGCCTGGCGAAGCACTGTTTCTGCCCGCCGGAAACATTCATGCATATTTATCGGGGCTTGGAGTTGAGGTTATGGGGGCCTCAGACAATGTGCTTCGGGGTGGCCTCACCGAGAAACACATTGCTGCAGATGAGCTAGCTAAAATTCTTGACTTCAGTGATGGGCGAATTGAAAAAGCCGAACATCGAACCCTGGCTAAAGGGCTAACGCAAATCATCTGTCCGGTTGAAGAATTTATGCTTTACCGTGCCGAGCTAGATGGGTCAGTAGTTTTGGCCGATCTCAATCTGCCAGCCGAAGCCATTTTGTTGTGCACCGCCGGTGAGATCGCAGTTAGCAACAGCATTGAAGAACGAGCAGTTTTGCGCAGGGGAGAGGCCGCATATCTTGCGGCCGACGCGGCTAAGTTCAGTTTGAGCGGAGACGGAACGATTTTTATTGCTTTTGGGCGAGATTAGCCTGCCAAGCAGATTCAACAATTTCGCTCAGCGAATTTTTCGCTTTCCAACCAAATTCTTTTTCAATACGCGACACATCGGCACATAGGCGAGGTGGGTCGCCCGCTCGCCTCGCGGCAACTTCGTGTTCAAAATCGACACCGCTTGCAGCTCGAATAGCATCTAGAACTTCAAAAACTGATGAGCCTCGGCCTGTTCCCACATTGAAGGTGTGGTGTGCCCGAGATTCGCGCTCGAGGTAATCAAGTGCAGCCACATGTGCCTCGGCCAAATCGAGAACGTGAACGTAGTCACGAATGCAGCTTCCGTCTGGGGTGGGGTAGTCATCTCCGAAAACCTGGGGAGCTTTGCCTTTGGTCATGGCATCGAAAACAATTGGGATCAGGTTCATTACTGCGGTGTCGGCCAACTCAGGCCATCCGGCGCCAGCCACATTAAAGTAGCGCAGGTTGGCGTGCCTGAGCCCCCATGCTCGTGCAGCATCAGCTGTCAACCATTCGCCGATCAGCTTGGTTTCACCATATGGATTGATCGGTTGACAAAGAATGTCTTCACCGACTGCCTCAACGTCGGGCATTCCGTAGGTTGCTGCACTCGATGAAAATACCAAGCGGTCAACTCCCTCGAGCCGCATTGCGGTGAGCAGATTGGCTAATCCACCAACATTTTGTAGATAGTAAAGTTCCGGCTGTTCTACCGAGACGCCCACCTGTTTTTTTGCCGCAAAGTGGATTACCGACGTGACCCCAGCCGACTTGATAATTGTGCGCAGCTCTTCGGTTGCCGATGCCGATCCCAATTCGATTTGGTGAATTGGAGTTTCACCGACGCGTTCTGCAATTCCGGTCGATAAATCATCGGCTACCACTACGTTTTTGCCCTGATTTTTCAGTAAACGAACTACATGCGAACCGATGTATCCGGCCCCGCCGGTAACCAAAACACTCATACCCTTCAGATTAGCGTCAGTTCAACTGACTGCAGCCCAGAAAGGGTTAGCTAAAAGTTATCCCCAAGGCCGAATCTCAACTTGACAGGAGGTGAATAACACCGCTGTAATTACATCAACAGAATTCTCGACCAGTGTTGGTCAGATAAGGAAATTAGTTATGGACAGTCGCAATCGTGTGCCAGAGAACTGGTTCATTGATCCGATTCGACTTGGTGTCGCGGGGGCGTACTCAAATCCTGAAGAAGACCCACTTAGTTGGCAGGCAGATGCGCTTTGCGCTCAAACCGATCCTGAAGCTTTTTTCCCTGAAAAAGGCGGTTCAACTCGAGACGCGAAGAGAATTTGTTCGGGTTGCGAAGTGAAGGCTCAATGCCTCGAATACGCACTTGCCAACGATGAGCGCTTCGGAATCTGGGGCGGTCTTTCAGAGCGTGAACGCCGCAAACTCAAGAAGCGCGCTTAAGCACTGCTCCTGTTTGCCAATAAACAGGTGGTGCGATGAGCATTAGAGTCACCGCAATTGTGGTTAGTCATGAGGCTGACGACTATTTAGCCAAAACCATCTCGGGTCTGAGCCTGCAAACCCTTCAGCCAGATCGAGTTATTTTGGTTGACTCATCTGCCGCCAATGCTGCAGTTAATGAACTTCCAGAAACCTGGGGCCGAGTCAGCGTTGACCCAAAAACCTCTTTTCCTCAGAGTGTTCAGACCGCAATCGAAGCGTTGGGTGAACTGGAAAACGAGTGGATCTGGTTATTGCACGACGACAGTGCTCCTGAACCATCGGCCCTCGAAGAATTAGTTCGCAAGGTGGAGAAGTCACCCTCTGTTGCCGCCGTCGGCCCAAAACAGCTCAGCTGGAGTTCAACAAAACGACTAGCCCAGTTGGGTCTCACCATCTCACCTCAAGGTCAGGTAATTGCGCCGCATTCAGGTGAGTTAGACCAGTCACAGCACGATCACATCGAAGATGTTTTAGCCACCGGAACAGCAGGTCTTTTGGTAAACCGGCTGAACTATCTCGAAGTAGGTGGCCTACTAGAAAATTCGCCACCCCTAGCAGCTGATGTAGAACTCGGTATCAAATTGCGCCGACTGGGTAAGCGAGTGGTGGTTGCGCCTCAGGCCCGCATTCAACATGCTGCTTTGTCACTCAGTGGGCAACGACCCAGGCGATTTTTAGGCGGATCTGTAGAGAGCGCGATTCGCAAGGCTCAATGGCACTTATTTTTTACTCAGCGCTCATCATTTTTGGTTTTCGCCGCTTGGTTGTTTGCTTTGCCGATTGCCCTGGCAAGAACAATATGGCACCTGATCACTAAACAGCCGCGCCTGATTGCGCCTGAATTGGCGGCAGCTATTTGGGCATTTTTTACAATTGGCCGGCGACTAAGTGCCAGAGCAAGGCAACCTAGGCAAATTTCTTTTTCACAGCTGAAACCATTGCTGGCTAGCCGTGAACAAATTAGAGCCCAACGTTTTGCTCATCGCGATGCCCTCGAATCCCAAATAAACCTCGAGCAGCTTTCGGTTGATGGTCAGCAAAATGCGGTGAAGAGCTTTAGTTCTGCGGGTGCTTGGCTCCTAATGCTGCTGGTTCTGCTAACCAATTGGTCACTTTTTCCTTCGGCAGTTGCTGCAACCGGTAGTTCGGTTAGACCTCTTGCTGCAAATTGGTTTCAACTCTTTGATTCTGCTGGAGCCAGTTTTCAAGATCTAGGTTTCGGCCTATGGGCACCTGCCGATCCATTCAACTGGGTGCTTTTGGGCATCGGCTCACTTACTTTTTGGCAGCCCTCAATCGCGCTTTCTGGGCTCATTTTCCTAGCTCCTGGCTTGGCCTTTGCGACCGCCTGGCATTGCGTGGCCATCGTCACTCCAAAAGCCTGGGTGAGAAATAGCTCAGCGCTTGCCTACGCATTATCCCCAGCGGTTATTTGGGCATTGGCTGAGGCCAGGGTTACCGCGCTGGTGATTGCAGTTTTGCTACCGGCATTGCTGCTCCAGTTGCACAGGTTGCTGTTCAGAAAAGATTCAGCCTCCAGCTCAAAGCTGTGGGCTTCGATGGCTACTGCCGGGCTGATTCTCGCCGTCATTGCAGCGGCAAATCCGGCACTTGGTTTGCTTATCAGCATTTCAGCGACCCTCGTCGCACTAGTAAAGATTCGTCGACTCGGCTACCTCTTGTGGGTCATGGTGCCAACCGCAGCAATTTTTGGCCCAACTACGATCTACTACCTCTCGCTCGGCCAACCGCTGTTTTTATTGGCTGACCCATCAGTGGTTCCTGAGCCACACAATGTTGAAAACTGGCAGCTGCTCTTGGGGCAAACGCCGATTCAAAGTTCACTGTGGCTCCAATTCCTATTTGTACCAACCTTGATTTTCGCCCTGCTCGGTCTCTTGCATCGTCGGTCAATCGGTTTTGCCATGATTACAATCGCCGCAGTAGCTCTCATGGCCTCAGTGCAGTGGTTGCGCTTCCCTGCGCTTGGCATCGACGCACAGGCGCTCGCCGATCGAATTCTTCAGAATTCACCGTTGCCAGCGCTGCTGCTATTTAGCCTTGGGGTTGTGACTCTTATGGCCCTTGCTCTTGGGCAATTGAAGAGCCCTTGGTTGGCCACCATGGCTGTGCTGCTAGTTGCTCCGCTGTCAGTTGCGGCTTGGTTCAAGCCAGTCGAATTTAGCTACGCCACCGATCAGGTTGCCCCATCGATTGTTTTGGCGGAGCACCAGAGCGGGAGCCCTCTGAAGACGCTGGTTGTCTCGCCAGAAAATCTAGAAGGCCAGACGCGCTACGCAGTTGCTCTGGTAGACGGTGATGGCGTGCAACTTGAAGAAATTTCATCTGTTTATCGGCTATCGCTGACTCTTGCAAACCAGGGGATGAGTGAAGCCGATGCGCGGTGGCAGCAGATTGCAGCAGAAAAAGAACTGCATTCCGACCTGGTTGCCAACTTGGTTTCCGCAAATAACAGTGACCTCGCTGAAATTCTGCGCAGCGCCAATATTGGCTACGTTCTGGTTCCGAAATCAAACAGTGAATTGGTTCGTGAGCTAGGCGTCAATTTAGACGCCATTAAAGAACTTGAGTCGATTGGCGAGACCGAATACGGATCCCTGTGGAGGGTGATTGATCCGAATCAAAACTTAGATTTGACCGCCTCGAGTGAGTCTCGTTGGTCACTAACAAAGGCAGCTCAAGTTGGAGTTCTGGGCGCTTACCTGCTTTTGGCCATTCCGACTCGAGGCTCGAGACGAAGGGCTGCCAAAGACTCAGCTCTTTTCAGCCAAGAGGGGGATGAATCATGAGGCGCATCCTGATTTTGGTTGGAACGCTTGCTGCAATTGCCGCCATGCTTTTTGGTCTGCCAAATTTCACCGTTCAGACTTCTCAATTCCCGAATGCCATTGAGCGAGTGGCCAAGGCTCGTGACCTTACGTTGGTTTGCCCAGGTGCGCTATGGCTTACCGGCGGAACTTCAGGCACCCAAATCGGCAAGTTCACCAAGATCGGGGCCGAAACTGAAAACCTTCACTTCGACAATTCTTCGAAAGCCACGCTCGAAATTTCTGACGGCAGTTTCACCGCTGTAGATTCTCAGGGTCGCGCCACCCAGGGCTCTAATCTGCTGGCCGTAAACCAACTTCAACTAGCTTCACTGCCAGGATTCAGCGGTCTAACTGGTGCTACCTGTCAAAAACCATCCACTGACATCTGGTTGATCGGCGGAAGTACCGAAGTTGGAAATGAAACGCTGTTAGTGCTGCGTAACCCATCCCGGGTTAATTCAACGGTCGAGCTTCAAGTATTTACCGAAGCCGGGCAGCTTAGAGCAGCAGGCTTGGCGGGAATTGCTGTCGGCGCACAAAAGACCACCGTGCTAAATCTGGCTGGCCTAATACCTAAAACAAAGACCTTCGCCGTTCGCGCTCTTGCTAGAGGGGGTGCCGTAGGTGCCTGGTTGCAGCACCGAGTGGTTCGCGGCCTTGAAGCTGGCGGCTCAGATTACGTTTCACCCGCTCAACCCGCAGCAAAATCACAGGTTATGACCGGGCTTTTCATTAGGGGCAGCAAAGACAACTCAGCATTAATTTCGCAGTCTGATAGCTATTCAAATTTGCGGCCAACACTGAGGGTTTTCAACTCGCAAAAACAAACCACGACCTTTACCGCTCAGGTGGTCAGCGCAGACAGTAAATCTTTTGGCACGGTTATCCGAGCCCAGGTAGAGGCCGAATCGGTTGCTGACTTTACAATCTCCGGTCTGACCGATGGTGACTATGTGGTCGCGGTTACCGCTGACCAGCCAATCCAAACCGGGCTGAAATTTTCGCGAACGTTCAAAGAGCGAAACCCAAAAACTGACTTTGCTTGGTTGACTTCACTTGAGTTGCACACCGAATCGCAGACCATCGCGCTACCCAGCGGCGGAATCACGAAATTCAGCTGGTACTCGCCAGTGAGCGGCAAAGTCATTACTCGTGAGTTGGGCCAGGGTGGTAAGTACCAATTTGCTGCGAATGACGCAGGCTATTTCGCCTCTCTCGTGGTCGACATCAACGGTCAGATCACGGTTTTACCGGTTACCAATGCTCGAAATGTTGGCGGCAAAGTAGCCATAAGCCTTCGTTAGGCTCCAAAATTTAGGCAAGTAAATCCCAGGGATCCTTGCC
>JBEGRV010000009.1:0-36034 GCA_041180285.1 Actinomycetota bacterium | reverse complement strand
CCGGGTTAGCTCTTTACGGCCTGGGGCTGGGAATGGTGGTCAAGGCAGAAATTGGGGCACCACCCTGGGATGTATTTGCACTCGGCCTGGCCAATCAACTGGGAGTCAGCTACGGCATCGGCAGCGTTATTGTCTCTGCGCTGGTTCTGCTCGCCTGGATACCGCTGAAGGTCAGACCAGGCATCGGTAGCATTCTGAATGCAATTTGCATCGGCCTTTTTTCGGATTTATTCATGCCTTACCTACCTGATTTCACAGACTTTTTGCCGAATCTAGCGATGTTCATTTTTGGGATGATCCTGGTGGCTTTTGCAACCGGTTTTTACATCAGTTCGCATCTGGGCCAGGGTCCTAGAGACGGCCTAATGCTTGGCACCCAGAAGCTTTTGGGTTGGAAATTTTGGAAAATTAGGTCAATGTTTGAAGCCACCGTTTTGCTAATCGGATGGCTACTTGGCGGCCAAGCTGGCATTGGAACAGTAATTTTTGCGGTTGCTATTGGCTACCTGACCCAAATTTCACTCCAAATTTTCAAGCTGCAAAACAAAGGCCTGCGCTGAATGAAGCCCGGTGCCCATCGCGAAACGGCACGTGTGGTGCTGCACAATTCTCGTCACGAGTTGTTTTTGCTGTTGACTCACTTTGACCCTGAGGTTCAGCTGCCTCCGCGTTGGCTGGTTCCCGGCGGAGGCATCGATGCCGGCGAGACTGTTGCCGAAGCTGCCACTAGGGAACTTTTCGAAGAAACCGGCTTAGAGATTCAACTCGATCATGACCACGAGCCGATTCATTCGATTACCGGAACCTGGATATGGGGTGACGGCATAAATCAACACAGTTACACCGATCACTTCTATCTTTTACAAATCGATGAATTTGAACTAGACACCAGCAACTGGACAGCCGATGAGCATCGAGATGTTCTGGAACACGGCTGGTATGCCGTTGATGAGCTGCTGCAGCGATCAGAGTTCGAGCTCAGCCCACCGGGGCTCGTCGAGTTTCTGCGCGAGCATCAAATAATCCAATAACACCGATAATAAACATTATGTCAACTACATGATATTTGGCCGATCGAGCTACTACCCTGGGTTTTTGTGATTCTTTCTAATGAACTGAGCTATGCCTGAGTGACGCTCATCCACTCAGAGAGCTTGGCCTCGGTTGCGCCAGAATCGAGTGCCTTTTCAACTTTTTCTAAAGCCTCTGCAAATCGATGGTGAATGTCTTGTGCGGCCAGCGATGCGTTTTCGGCCAGCTCAAAAGCAACTACACCCGAGGCTGCGTTGAGCAGCACCACCTCGCGAATTGCGCCCAAATTGCCATGCGTTTGGTTGGCAAATAGCGCGCGGGCGACTTCGGCGTTGTGGTGCGCATCTCCACCGATCAGGTTTTCAAGTTTGGTGATCGATAGACCCAGTTTTGCCGGGTCTAGCACGAACTCGACTACCTCTCCCCCAGAAACCTGCCAGATTCGACTGGTTCCGGTGGTAGTTAGCTCGTCTAAGCCGTCTTCCCCACGAAAAACCAGTGCGGAACGACCGCGTGCGGCCATTTCGGCCGCCATTAGCGGGGCCACCAGCTGGTTTGCGACTCCGAGCGAGGTTGCAACCGGTTGGGCTGGGTTAGCCAATGGGCCCAGAAAGTTGAAAGTGGTTGGAACGCCTAGCGCCCGTCGGATGGGCGCCACATGTCGCATGGCTGGGTGAAACACCGGTGCGAAGAAAAAAGTCAGGCCAACCTCGCGAAATACGTCGGCAACTCGCTCTGGAGAGAGGTCAAGTCTTATGCCGAGAACCTCAAGCATTTCGGAACTTCCGGTTTTGCCTGAAGCGGATCTTGAACCGTGTTTCATCACCGGAATTCCTGCGCTGGCAGCCACAATCGAAGCCATTGTTGAGATGTTTACAGTGCCGACCATGTCGCCACCGGTGCCCACAATGTCGACGGCTCGATCGCCGGTGTCGAGGATCACAGAATGGTCAAGCATCACATCAACCAGACCGGCCAGCTCATCAACCGACTCCCCCTTGCTGCGCAGCGCCATCATGAAGGCGCCGACTACGCTATCGGCAGCCTCTCCCCCCATTATTTCGCGCATTGCCCAGCTCGACTCTGCCCTGCTGAGGTCAGTTTTAGCGAGCAATTTGCCTAATATTTCAGGCCAGGTTTGTGCCGAAGTCATGGTTGAGATTCTATTAGGCAAAAAGACCGTTAAACCTGCTCAAAAATGCCTAAATCAGGCCACTTCTCGAGTTAGGATTGGAGCTATGACGACCATTTCAGCTCCTGTCATTAATCGCCCAAGTGCCACCTCAGTTGGCACCATTGTTTGGCTTGGTAGCGAGGTGATGTTTTTCGCCGGTCTTTTTGCCATGTATTTCAGCCTTCGAGCCAACTCCCCTGAAATCTGGGCTAACGACACCGCCATTCTGAACGTGCCATTCGCACTGATTAACACACTGATTCTGGTTGCGTCATCATTCACCGCACAGTTCGGTGTTTTTGCTGCAGAGCGCCTGCAGCCTCGAGCAACCGGCCTATCACCTGTCAAATGGGGCATGGTCGAGTGGTTCATGCTCAGCTACCTACTCGGTGCAGTCTTCGTTGCAGGTCAGGTCTGGGAATACGCAACTCTGATCTCAGAGGGCATCGCTCTTGATTCAAACTCTTACGGCAGTGCCTTTTACATCACCACTGGTTTCCACGCTCTTCACGTGACCGGCGGTCTAATCGCCTTCCTTTTGGTAATCGGAAAAACCTTTGCGGCCAAGAAGTTTGGTCACTATGAGGCAACCAGCGCGATCGTTGTGTCTTACTACTGGCACTTCGTTGACGTGGTCTGGATCGGCCTCTTCCTAATCGTTTACGTACTCAAATAAATCCGGAGAAATTGAGAAATGGCATTTTTTAGCAGCAAATCAAGGTCAGGTCGCCGTCGCCCATTCGCCGCGGCCATCGTGATCGCAGCCGGTCTTATGGTCTCTGGAGGCGGCTACGTAGCAGCCACTGCAGCAGTTGAGTCTTCACAGCCAGCGGTAGCCAGCGCCGCTCAGGTTGAAGAGGGTCGCAAGCTATTTTTGGCAAACTGCGCCAGCTGCCACGGCACCAACGCTGAAGGCTCATCTGCGGGCCCCTCACTAATTGGTGTTGGTGCAGCCTCGGTTGATTTCCAGGTCGCTACCGGTCGTATGCCTGGTCAGGCATCAGGCCCACAGCTTGAGAAAAAGCCAGTTCAGTTCACCGAAGAGCAGATTTCAGCCATGGCTGCCTACATTGGCACCCTTGGCGGCCCTGCAATTCCGACTGACGAAATGCTTGCCCTAGACGGTGACACCACTCGCGGTGGCGAACTTTTCAGAATTAACTGTGCAATGTGCCACAACGCAGTAGGTGCGGGTGGTGCGCTTACCGAGGGTAAGTATGCTCCAGCTCTGAAGGGTGTTACCGAACGTCACATTTACGAAGCTATGGTCACCGGCCCACAGAACATGCCCGTGTTCAACGACGCCAACCTAACTCCGAAAGACAAAAAAGACATCATTACCTACCTCAAGTGGGTGGAATCAAACCCATCTGCTGGTGGTTATGAACTAGCAAGTCTCGGTCCGGTGGTTGAGGGTCTGTTCGCTTGGGTATTTGTTCTCGGCGGCATCGTCGCAATCACCATTTGGCTCGGCGCCAAATCTAACTAGGTTTACAACAAGGGAGATATCAAGTGAGCAGCAAGAGTTCGAAGAACGCTGAGCATGAGTACGGCGCCGGTTTGGCAATAGTTGCCGAAGACGCAATCAAGAATCCAGGTCTAGAGCCACACCGTGTGCGCATGACCGACAAGAGCAAGAAGCACGAGAAAAACGCAGCTCGTCAGGTCTCTGCACTGTTCTTCACCTCCGTTTTTGGTAGCGCATTTGCCCTCTGGGCTTACTTTGCCTTCCCGATCACCGAAGACCTTGGTTCAGTTCGAGACAACACCTTCTTCCTCGGCCTCGGAATCACCTTAGGCCTAATGGGTATCGGAATCGGTGCTGTTCACTGGGCTAAAACTCTCATGCCAGATGCTGAAGTCGCTGAAGACCGTCACATCACACGTGGTAGCGAAGAGGTTCGTGCCCGTGCGGTTGAGATCATCAAGCTTGCCGACAGCGAGTCGGGTTTTAGCCGCCGTAAGCTAATTCGCCGTTCACTATACGGAGCACTTGCATTCTTCCCGCTTCCAGCAATCATGATTTTCGGAGATCTTGGGCCAGATCCTAAAGATAGCCTTCGCCACACGATGTGGAAAAAAGGTACCCGTCTTGCACGTGACCCTTACGGCACCCCAATCAAGGCTGCAGATGTCACTCTCGGTTCAGTTTTCCACGTAATCCCTGAGGGTCTTCAAGACCTTGAGCACCACAAACTAGAAGAAAAAGCAAAAGCTGCTGTGCTATTGATGCGCCTAAACCCTGCTGACCTCAAAGAAACTGAGGAGCGCAAAGGTTGGTCTTACGACGGCATTGTTGCCTACAGCAAAATCTGCACCCACGTTGGTTGCCCAGTGGCACTTTACGAGCAGCACACTCACCACCTGCTCTGCCCTTGCCACCAGTCGACCTTCGACGTAACTGAGCACTGCAAGGTGGTCTTCGGGCCAGCTGCACGCCCACTCCCTCAGCTGCCAATTACCGTTGACGATGAGGGCTACCTAATCGCGCAGAGCGATTTCAATGAACCAGTCGGACCTAGCTTCTGGGAGCGAGCAATCTAATGAGCACCGCAACTAACACACAGAAAAAAGGCGGCTTTCTAGCCGGAACAGCTAACTATCTCGACGAACGTGTCGGTGTTGGCGGCATCCTTAAAGAATTCGGCCGCAAGGTCTTCCCTGATCACTGGTCATTCATGCTCGGTGAGGTGGCTCTGTACAGCTTCCTAGTGTTGCTGCTTTCGGGCACGTTCCTGACTTTCTTCTTCCAGCCTTCAATGGAGCTAATCAACTACGACGGCGTTTACGGCCCGCTAAAGGGCGCAGAGATGTCAGTTGCTTACGCTTCGACCCTAGATATCTCGTTTGAAATCCGCGGTGGTTTGCTGATGCGTCAGGTACACCACTGGTCGGCGCTTCTCTTCGTTGCCGCCGCTGGTTTGCACATGCTTCGAGTCTTCTTTACCGGAGCGTTCCGCAAGCCTCGTGAAATCAACTGGCTTGTCGGTGTAGTGCTATTCGTTTTGGCAATGGCCGGCGGATTCACCGGCTACTCACTTCCAGATGACCTGCTATCAGGTAACGGTCTACGAATCATCGATGGAATGATCAAGGCGGTTCCGGTTATCGGTGCCTACACGTCTTCGCTGCTATTCGGTGGCGAATTCCCAGGCGAAACAATCGTTGCCCGCCTTTACGGCCTGCACATCCTGCTGATTCCAGCATTGATTCTGGTCTTCATCGTTATCCACCTGTTCATGGTGGTTATTCACAAGCACACTCACTACTCGGGCCCAGGCCGCACCGACTCAAACGTCGTTGGCTACCCACTGATGCCGGTATACGTTGCTAAGGCAGGTGGCTTCTTCTTCATCGTGTTCGGAATGATCATGCTGATTTCGGCTACCTTCACCATCAACCCGGTCTGGAACTACGGTGGCTACGACCCATCACCGGTTTCAGCCGGAACTCAGCCAGACTGGTACATCGGTTGGGCAGACGGTGCACTTCGCTTGGCACCGACCGGCTGGGAATTCGTTCTAGGTGGCTACACCTGGTCTTGGAACATCTTGGCACCTATCGTGGTGCTGGTTGTTTTCTTGGCCTTGGTTGCGTTCTACCCATTCATCGAAGCTTGGGTAACCGGAGACAAGCGTGAACACCACGTGCTTGACCGCCCACGCAATGCTCCAACTCGAACCGCTATTGGTGCGGCTGGCGTAACCTTCTACGCTGTGCTCTGGGCAGGCGCTGGAACAGACCTAATCGCAACCAACTTCAAGTTGAGCCTGAACCACGTACTAACCTCACTACAGGTACTGCTCATTATCGGCCCGGTTATCGCGTTTATTATTACCAAGCGCGCTTGCCTGAGCCTGCAGCGAAAAGACCGTGAAATCGTTCTCCACGGCCGCGAAACCGGCCGCGTGGTGCGTCTACCTCACGGCGAGTACATCGAGGTTCACGAGCCGCTTGACGAGCACGAAATGTGGAAGCTGGTTGATTTCAAGACCTACCAGCCGACTCTGGCTCGACCTAACTCGCGAGGCAAAATCACTGTGGGCGCAAGAATTCGTGCTTCGCTATCGAAGTTCTACTTCGAAGACCGAATTGCTCCTGTGACTGCAACCGAACTAGCAGCAGCGCACCACGACCACCACGAAGTGGTAGAGGAAGCGCCTGCTAAAAAGGCGGTTGCCGCCAAGAAGCCAGCTGCTAAGAAAGCGGCTGTCAAGAAGTAAAAGCTCTGACAAAAATGCCCGGTTGAATTTTCAGCCGGGCATTTTTATTTGTCATTCAGCCACTCCCCTGGCCAACAGCGCCTAGATTCTTGAGTTCAAGCCGATAAACTGACCACGTGATTGCAGCTTCCTTCCAGTTTCGCCAGTACAGATCAGACTCAGAGTTTGAACAGCTGGACAGCAAAATCATGGAATTCTGTGAACATATCGCAGGATTTGAACACAAGAAAAAATGGCTATCACCAGACGGCGACAGCATCAACGTGGTTTATTACTTTGCCAACCGTGAGTCACTTACTGAGCTGATGCGATTCGAGCCTCATCAAGAAGCCAAACGCCGTAACCAAGAATGGTACTCAGAGTATCTCGTTGAGATTTACGAAATCACCGGCAGCTACTCGAGTAAAAACTGAGTCCAGAATGCAGGAAATCAATCAGTCGAACCACGCAAATCTGTATGCCAACAGCTTCAGCAAGATAGAAAATCAAAGGTTTACTGAGCAATTTAGCGAAATCACCGAGGCATTCAAACTAGCAATGCAACAAGGGATGCCAGCGGAGAACCCGGAAGTTCAGGAGCTGGTACGGCACCACTATGACTTTTGTCTACAATTCTGGAAGCCAACTCGATCTTCTTATATTTCTCTGGCCACCAGCTACATTCTGCCCTCTCCCTACAGAGACTCATACGAGGCCGTGGCTTCAGGCCTGGGCAAATACCATTATGATGCGATTGTCATCTGGGCAAATCAAAACCTAGAGTGATATACGGACAAAAAAAGAATCCCTCCCGGCGCATGCGGAGAGGGATTCTTTAGTTAACGATTAGTGAGCGAAATGTCCTCTGCTGTGCTCAAATACAAACCCAATAATTGCAACCAACGCTAGCGGGAATGCGATAAAGAATAGCCACCAGCCAACTGCCAGCGAGGTGAATGCTAACGCAGCAAATGCACCCAGGAAAAATGGCCACCAGCTCCATGGAGCGAAGAAACCAATTTCAGACTCGCCATCTTCAATGTTGGCATCTAGACGGTCTTCTGGAACAGGACCCTGCGTCTTGTGAGTTTTCTGGACGTAGAAGCCTAAGAACAGCGACATGAAGCCAAGCATTGCAAGGGCGGCTGTACCGATCGGTTCGTATCCACCGTTGTTTGAGTTGGCAAACCAAATTGCGTAGGCGGCCGAATCAACAAAGTAGAAAACGGTAAGGAACCAGAAAAGATTGGCGTTGAATTTCAATTGACTAGCCCTTCTTGGCTGGTGCAGCCTCAGCCGCGTACTCTGGGTGGTTCAAATCGAATGCCGGAGACTCTGAACGTACTCGAGGAATCGAAGTGAAGTTGTGACGAGGGAACGGAGATGCGGTAGCCCACTCGAGTGAACGCCCGTAACCCCATGGGTCGTTTAGGCTGGTGCGCTCTCCCTTGCGGGCGGTGATGTAAACGTTCCAAAGGAATGGAATCACCGACAAGGCAAGCAGTACCGCACCCGCGGTTGATACGACGTTCATCCAGGTGAACCCATCTTCAGGAAGGTAGGTTGCGTAGCGACGAGGCATACCAATTACACCCAACCAGTGCTGAATTAAGAAGGTGGTGTGGAAGCCGACGAATAGCAACCAGAATTGGATTTTGCCAAGACGCTCGTTGAGCAACTTTCCGGTCATCTTTGGGTACCAGAAGTAGATTCCGGCGAACATGGCGAACACCACCGTGCCGAAGACTACGTAGTGGAAGTGTGCAACCACGAAGTAGCTGTCAGATAGGTGGAAGTCAAGAGCTGGTGAAGCCAAGATCACACCGGTTAGACCACCAAAGATGAAGGTGGTCAGGAAGCCCAGGCTGTAAAGCATTGGGCTTTCGAATGTGATCGAGCCTTTCCACATTGTGCCAATCCAGTTGAAGACCTTCACACCGGTCGGGATTGCGATCAGCATGGTGGTGAACGCGAAGTACGGCAGCAGCACCGAGCCGGTGACGTACATGTGGTGAGCCCACACCGTCATAGATAGTGCGGCAATAGCGATGGTTGCGTAAACCAGAGTTTTGTATCCGAAAATCGGCTTGCGGCTGAAAACCGGGAAGATTTCGGAAACAATACCGAAGAACGGCAAGGCCAAAATGTAAACCTCAGGGTGCCCGAAGAACCAGAAGAGGTGCTGCCATAGCATTGGGCCACCGTTGGCTGGATCGAAAATGTGAGCCCCGAAACGACGATCGGCACCGAGTGCAAACAGGGCTGCAGCTAGTGGAGGGAAACACATGATTACCAAGATCGAGGTAATCAAGGTGTTCCAGGTGAAGATTGGTAGACGGAACATGGTCATGCCAGGTGCTCGCATGGTCAGAATGGTGGTCACAAAGTTGACACCACCCATGATGGTTCCGAAACCGCTGAGCGCAAGACCGAAGACCCATAGGTCACCGCCAAGCCCAGGAGAAAATGTGGTGTTTGAAAGCGGAGCATAAGCGAACCAACCGAAGCTTGCAGCACCCTGAGGGGTGAAGAAACCCGCGACGGCTACAAATGAACCGAAGAAGTAGAACCAGTAAGCGATTGCATTCAAACGAGGGAAAGCCACGTCAGGCGCACCGATTTGAACCGGCATCAAAATGTTGGCAAAGGCTGCAAACAGCGGGGTTGCAAACATCAAGAGCATGATGGTTCCGTGCATGGTAAACAGCTGGTTGTACTGCTCTTTGGTCTGAACGATGTCTAGACCTGGCAGAGTTAGCTGAGCACGAATTACCAGAGCCATTACTCCACCGATGAGGAAGTAGAGGAATGAGGTAATTAGGTAGAGGTAACCAATCTTTTTGTGATCGGTGGTTGTAATCCACTCGACCAGGATTTGCCCCTTGGTCTTTTTGACTGCACCGGTGGCAGGCTTAGATGCGGTTGCGGTAGCCATTGTCCCTATCCTCTGATTTCTGGATTGTCGCCAGGAAGATTCTGGTTTCGGTCGTATTTGTTGTCTAGCTGACCAACGTTGCCGGCATCAGCAAGCTGGGCCATACGTGCTTCGTACTCAGCTTCTGAAACCACTTTCACGTTGAAAAGCATCATTGAGTGGTATTCGCCACAGAGCTCAGCACATTTGCCTTTGTAAGTGCCCTCGACCTGAGGGGTGAAGTACATGGTGTTGGTTCGCGCTGGGAACATGTCTTTCTTGTAGAGGAAGTCGATGACCCAGAAAGAGTGGATGACGTCACGAGATGAGAGGTCAATTTGAACGCTCTTGTTTACCGGAAGGTAAAGGGTAGGGAGAGCTGCCTCTGATCCCTCTTCGCCATCGAACTGCGACTGAATGCCCGAGTCAAAAACGTTCTCGTCAACATAGTTGAAGTCCCAGCTCCACTGCTTGGCAATAACCTCGATGGTCACGTCTGGGTTTGCGGTTGGCTTTTCAATTTCAGCCATGTCACGGGCAGTAAAGGCAAAGAACCCGATGACCAAAATGGTTGGAACGATCGTGAACAAAGTCTCAATTGGGTTGTTGTAGCGCAGTTGAACTGGAAGTCCGGTCTCGCCACGACGGCGACGGTAGACGATTAGCGCCCATGCCATTAGAGCCCAGGCAACAATTCCGACGCCCCAAAGAACAATCCATGAGGTTGTCCAGAGGCCGGTGATGCGATCGGTGTGGTTGGTTACACCGGCAACACCGGGCAGGAACCCGCGAGCAACTTCTTCAGATGAGCAACCGCTCAACAACAACATAAGTGATGCGGCTGCAGGCACTGCTGCCAACCGAATAACACGCTTAGAACGCACAATCGACCCTTCGAAAATTCGAATCGTTTCGCCTCCTAGTCTAAGCGCCGAGCAGTTGAATTTTCGCCAAAATTGGCGCATTTTCCGCACTTTTCGGCAAGAAAAAAGTCCGCAGAGTGAAAACTCCGCGGACTTTCAGTTTTTAGAAAAGTTTTTTATTAGTTGAACGAGTCTCCGCAGGCGCATGATCCTGCAGCATTCGGGTTATCAATGGTAAAACCCTGCTTCTGGATGGTGTCTTCGAAGTCAATTGAGGCACCATCTAGGTAGGGCAGGCTCATTTGATCGATTACGACCTCAACGCCGGCGCCAAACTCGCGAACGTAGTCATCATCTGCAAGCTGCTCGTCAAAGTACAGCTGGTAAATCAAGCCAGAACAACCACCTGGCTGAACTGCAACGCGCAGTCGCAAGTCGTCTCGACCTTCAGCTTCAATAAGGGTTTTTACCTTCGCCTGAGCTTCAGCGGTAAGAACTACTCCGGTTTCGATTGTTTGCGACATGATCTTGCCTTTCCGAACAAAATTCTAACTTTCAAAATAGTTTTTGAACAGCGACTATTCCCCTAGCCTCAACTGGTTCGCCTGTAGCAAAAACAATGATTGCGCCAGCATCGCCTTTCTGAAACTTTCCAAATGCAATGACTCGTTTGGCGAGTGCGCTCGAGAGTCAGGATCTTCGACTCCGGTCACCAAAATTTGCGCCTGCGGATAAACCTCTTTGAATTTGGCAATAAACGGAATTGATCCACCAACCCCCATGTCAATTGGCGCCAAACCGAAACTTAATTCCAGCGAATGAGCCGCCAATTCTTTTGCCCATCCGGGGTGATCAAGGTAGGGGTCGCCGGCTTCAAAATCCTCAAATTCAAGCTGGGCACCAAACGGAACATGTTTCAAAAGATGCTCGCGAAGCAAGTTCAACGCTCGCTGTGGCTGCTCCCCCGGCGCGATTCTTAGGCTAACTTTTGCTCTGGTGCTCGGCTGCAACGTATTCGAAGCTTCAGCCACGCTGGGGGCATCGATGGCGAGTATGGTTACTGCCGGCTTGGTCCACAGCCTCGAGAGGATTGAGCCCGTGCCCAGCTGCCCTACCCCCGGCAGTAATCCGCTGTCTTCGGCAAGCTGCTGATCGCTGTAGTCAATGTCGGCTGCTTCGTTTTCAACTAGGCCCTCAATCGCTACCGATCCATCTTGGTGGTGAAGACTGGCCAACAGTCGAACCATAGCGGTCACTGAATCAGGAACTGCTCCCCCATACATTCCAGAGTGCAAGGCGTGATCAAGGGTTGAAAGCTTGATGGTCTGCGAAACCAAACCTCGAAGTGACGTTGTCAGAGCAGGTATTTCGGTGGTCCAGTTTCCTGAATCTGCAACGATAATTACGTCGGAAGCCAACAGCTCCCGATGCTCGTCCAGAAAATCATCGAAGCTGGGTGACCCAGCCTCTTCTTCGCCCTCGATAAACAGGGTGATCCCCAGATCGGGGTCAGTTTCATTTTCAATTAGCGTTGCCAACGACTCGAGATGAACCAAAATGCCTGCTTTATCATCCGCAGCCCCACGCCCATAGAGGCGACCCGCTCGCTCTTCGGCATCGAAAGGGCTACTTAGCCATAGCGATTCATCACCCACCGGTTGTACATCGTGATGAGCGTAGAGCAGCACCTGTGGCTTCCCGTTTTTTGCTGCTCGTTTGGCAAGCACTGCCGGTGCGGCTTTTTCAAATTTGGACGCTGCAACCACCCGAACTTCGTCGAAAAAATCGAGTGATGCGAATAGTTTCGCCACCTCATCCGCAGATTTCCAAAGGTGCTTAGCATCGTAGGCATCCCAGGCGATTGACGGGATCGAGACCAGATTCTTGAGTTGTGATTTGCGCAGCTCGAACCGCTGCAAAATCTGCTGGTTAATGAATTCAGGTTCAAATGAATTTAGCTTCGCCGTCATGACTGTAATCTTATGGACAGTTCAGTTTTCAAAGGGAGCTCATGTCAGACGAAAAATCAACCGGTAAAGGCCGACCAACCCCAAAGCGCAAAGAGCGTGAGGCCGAGCACTTCAAACCGTTGGTTGGCGACAAATCTAAAGAGGCTCGCAAGGCTGAACGCGCCAAGCTGGCTGAAGAGCGCAGAAAAGCCCGAAACGGCATGATGAACGGTGAAGAGCGCTACCTAACCATTCGCGATCGTGGGCCGCAGAAGCGGATGGCTCGAGACTTGGTTGATGCCCGATTTACCTTCGGTGAACTGGTTTTGCCGGCACTGGTGGTAGTAATTCTGATTTCAGTTGTCGACAACTATTACGTTCAGCTGGCAACACTGCTGACCATGTGGGTTCTGTTTATCTCAGTCGGCATCAACGCCTGGCTAATCGGCCGCAGTGCCAAAAAACGTATTGCCGAAAAATATGGCGAGGCGAACCTCGAACGCGGTTTGGCTATGTATGCGGCAATGCGTTCAATTCAGATGCGTCCAATGCGGCTTCCAAAGCCACAGGTACAGCGCGGTGCTAAGCCCTAAAACTAGATGCGGTTTAGCTGGCGATTAATTTTTCGCGCCCAAAGCGGACCGTGATATATGAACCCAGTGTAACCCTGCACCAGGGTGGCTCCGGCGTCAAGCCGCTCCTTTGCTTCTGCGGCTGTTTCAATTCCGCCCACACTGATGATCGCCATGGACCCGGCCAAGTGCTGGTTCAGAAGTCTAAGAACTTCCAAGGAACGCTGCTTTAGTGGAGCCCCAGAAAGCCCACCGGCCCCCATCGCTTCTACTTTTTCAAAGGGAGTTTTGAGCCCAGCACGAGAAATTGTGGTGTTGGTGGCGATAATTCCGGCCAACCCCAGCTCACGGGCCAAATCTGCGACAGCGATTATGTCTGCATCTGCAAGATCTGGAGCAATTTTCACCAGGATGGGTTTGTCGGCGGATGACTGTCGATTTGCTTGAATTACCGACTCGAGAATTGGGCGCAGAGACGAGACAGATTGCAGCGAGCGAAGCCCTGGTGTGTTTGGCGAGGAAACGTTCACCGCAAGATAATCAGCGTATGGGGCAAGCTTTAGAGCACTTTGAAAGTAGTCAGCAGAAGCCTTATCTACGTCGACAACCTTAGATTTACCGATGTTGACTCCGATTACCGGCAATTTTCTAGAACCGGCTCGAAGCAGCCTTAGACGTTCAGCAACCACATCGGCACCCTGATTGTTGAAACCCATTCGGTTGATCAGTGCTCGATCAGCCACCAACCTAAACAACCTTGGTTTGTCATTTCCAGGCTGCGCAATCGCCGTAACGGTACCAATTTCAACATGTGAGAAACCTAAATCGCCGAGTGCCTCGATTGCCACGGCGTTTTTATCAAAACCAGCCGCTAAACCGAATTGGCCTGCGAATCGAAGCCCAAAAGCATCTACCGAAGCAGTGTCTTTAGGGCCGAGTGCGCCAATTTTGGTAAGCCCCAGTCGATGACCAATTCGAATACCGAACATTCCGATGTGGTGCGCAAACTCAGCATCAAGTTGGCGAAAGACAAGTTTGAAAATTAGTTGATAGAGCATCGCTTAGTGCTCTCGGTTGGATCGAAGTTTTGAAATCGCGGTCTCGAAATCTTCAAGCGATTCCCATCCCTGATAAACACTCGCAAAGCGCATGAATGCAACTTCGTCGAGCAGTCGCAGTGGCTCAAGAATGGCCAACCCAATGTCGTGCGCCTCAATTTGCGCTGCTCCTGATGACCTGACGGTCTCTTCTACTTTTTGGGCTAGCACCGCTAAATCTGCCTCAGAAACTGGACGACCCTGGCAGGCCTTACGAACGCCATTAACGATTTTGTCGCGACTAAACAGTTCAATTACCCCGCTGCGCTTTACTACTGTCAGCGATGCGGTTTCAGTTGTGGAAAATCTCATGCCGCACTCAGGGCATTGGCGGCGGCGGCGGATTGAAGAACCGTCGTCGGAAGTGCGCGAGTCGGTTACTCGAGAGTCAGGAAATCTACAAAAGGGACAGTGCATACTTACTTCTTTCCAAAGCGCGCCAGAATTGCCTCACCGTGGGCCGGTAGACCCTCTGACTGGGCAAATAGGTTTACGGCCTCACCGATTTCGCCTAGGGCGACCTCGTTGTATTCGATAATCTGTTGTGCTCGCAAAAAGGTGTGCACGCCTAAACCAGATCCGTATTTAGCCTGCTGACCAGTTGGCAAGACGTGGTTTGAGCCGGCCATGTAATCGCCGAGGCTCACCGGAGAATTTGAGCCAACGAAAATAGCGCCGGCGTTCGAGATTTTGTCGAGGGCCACTTCATTTTCAGACGTGTGCAATTCAAGGTGTTCGGTCGCATACTCAGATGCAAACCGATACGCGTCGTCAAGTGATGACACCAAAACCACTGCCGACTGAACTCCGCCGAGCGCAACCGTAACTCGTTCGGCATGCGCAGTACTTGGCACCAGCTCACCTAGCTTTGAGCTGACTTCACTAGCTAACGCCTCGGAAGTTGTGACCAACACTGCTGCCGCGGCTTCATCGTGTTCGGCCTGTGAAATCAGGTCGTAGGCGATAAGCGCTGGATCGGCAGAGCCGTCGGCGACAATCAAAATTTCAGTAGGGCCAGCCTCAGAATCGATTCCGACCGAACCGCGAAGGGCTCGTTTGGCTGCCGCCACGTAAATATTTCCGGGACCGGTAATCATTTTTACCGGCTCTAATGAAATGTCCTCTAACCCATAGGCCAAGGCTGCGATAGCCGCAGGCCCACCCATGCAGTAAACCTCAGTTACCCCAAGCAGTGCTGCAGTGGCCAAAATTGTCGGATGAGGCCGACCACCAAAGTCGCGCTGGGCTGGGGTTGCAATTGCCAATCTTTCAACCTCGGCAACCTGTGCCGGAATCACATTCATGATGACCGAAGATGGGTAAACCGCCTTGCCACCGGGAACATATAGACCAACTGAATCAACCGGCTGCCAGCGCAGTCGAACCGAGGCTCCGGTTGCGAGTCTGGTGGTTACCGCTTGCGGTTTGCTGGCCCTTGAAACTGCCCTAACCCGCTCGATAGAAATCTCGATTGCTGAGCGAAGTTCTGGACTCAAATTTGCTAGAGCGTTGTCAAGCTCGACCTGGCTTACCCTGATTGGCCTAGGGTCGACACCATCACGCTCAATGGTGATATTTACCAGTGGTTCGCTGCCCTGAGTTCGAATACTCTCTAGCAGAGGGGTGATTTGCCCAACAGCCTCACTAATGTCTAGCTCTGCCCTGGGTACCAAACGATTGACGTCTCGGTTTGAAAAACCGCTTTCGCGCAAATCAACCGTGCGAATGATTGGTGTTTGGTGAACCATGGAATCCCTACTCTTCTTTCCAAGTTTAGACTTTGTAGGGCCCCTGGGCCGCCTAAGCCAGTTTGAGGTAACCAAAAATGCTAGAAAACCTAACCCACATTGATGACGCAACTGAGGCTTTGCTAACGGTATTCAGGCGCCACGCTTCTGGAGTCACCGTAATTACCCTGCTCGACGAAGCGGGTCACCCAATGGGATTCACCGCCACTTCGGTCACCTCGCTGGGCACCAAGCCACCACTGGTAAGTTTCAACGTGGCCAGCGGTTCAAGCAGCTACGCTGCCCTCGAGCAGTGTGGGTTTGTGGCAATCCACACCCTGGGCGAGGCCAATGTCGGACTGGCCCAGCAGATGGCAGGGCCGGCAGATTTGCGCTTCGCCGGTGAAAACTGGCAGCGCGGCGCACATGGCTTGGCCATTTTTCCTGAGGCAACTTCGGTGCTGATCGGGCGCATCAGGCAGGTAATTGCAGTGGAGAAAAATGCTGTGGTCATCGTCGATGTTGAAAAGGCACTGGTTGGCGAAGATCAAGCTGGATTGCTTTACCGCCACCGCAATTACACTGCGACCGGCGAAAACCTAACCAATAGCTGAGAGAGCTAAGCCGCAAGGCACCTAATTCAAAATATTCGCGCCGAAGAGAACTTTCAATTCGCCCATCAAATCGGGTGAAACCTTGACCTTGGGTTGTAGTTCGAAGATTCGGTCGCCCACCTCTGAACTAAGTCTGATTTGCACCGTCTGGTACCCTGCGTGAACCTTTAGTATTCGATCGAGCTCTTCGAGTGATTTTCTGGTTGCTGCCGTCTCAGGAATGGTGATTAACAGTGGACCGCTGCTGACTTCGGCAGCAGCATCGATGGTTTCAATTGAGTAGGCATTCAGGGTATTGCCGTCGTCACGAGAGGAGACTCGACCTCGCACTACCACCAGCTGGTCTGTCTCCAAGCTTTTACCGAATTCTTGATAGGTCTTCCCCATCAGCATGACGGTAACCTCGCCTTCGAAATCTTCGATGGTTACCGCACCGTAGGGGTTACCAGATGCTCTTGCAACTTTGTGAGCAACCGCCGTCACCAAACCAGCGATTACAGCAGTTTCACCATCTTTGACTGACTCTGAGGTGACCAAATCGTTGATCGACAATTCTGAATATTTAGCGATTACCGCTTCACGCCCGCTAAGTGGATGGTCGCTGACATACAGGCCCAGCATGTCTCGTTCAAAAGCCAGCTTGTCTTTCTTTGGCCATTCATCCAACTGAGGAATCTCTACCGAAAAACCAGTGTCAGCTGCGTCGTCAAATAGTGATCCAAAAAGATCAACCTGGCCGCTAGCCTCATTTTTCTTAATTGAAGATTGTGCGTCTACTGCTTCTTCGTGAATCGCGTAAAGGGCTCTGCGGGTATAGCCGAGCGAATCAAATGCACCAGACTTAATTAGCGATTCGATTACGCGTTTCGAGCAAACCTGAGCTGGAACCTTCTGCAAAAAATCATGGAAAGAGGTGAATCGACCCTTTTCTTCTCGAGCCAGACGAATGCCCTCAACTACGTTCAAACCAACGTTTCTGACCGCACCCAAACCGAATCTGATGTCATCTCCGACGGCGCTGAAGGCAGCAAAAGACTCGTTGATGTCGGGAGGTAAAACTTTAATCGACATCTTTCGACATTCACTCAGGTAAAGCCCCAGCTTGTCTTTGCTGTCACCGACCGAGGTTAGCAGCGCAGCCATGTACTCGGCCGGATAGTTTGCCTTTAGGTAAGCCGTCCAGTAGCTGAGCACGCCGTAGGCGGCACTGTGGGCGCGGTTGAACGCGTAGTCAGCGAAAGGCAAGAGCGTGTCCCAGAGAGCTTTTACCGCGCCCTCGGAGTAGCCGTTTTCACGCATACCAGCTGAGAAGCCCTCGTATTGCTTATCTAGTTCTTCTTTGTTCTTTTTACCCATCGCTCGTCGGAGCAAATCGGCTTTACCCAGGGTAAAACCGGCAGCTTTTTGGGCCGCCGCCATTACCTGCTCTTGATAAACGATTAGCCCGTAGGTTGGGTCAAGAATTTCAGCTAGAGGCTCGGAAAGCTCTGGATGAATGGAATCAACTTCTTGAGCGCCGTTTTTTCTCAGGGCATAGTTCGTGTGTGAATTCATACCCATCGGACCTGGGCGATAAAGAGCAATTACCGCAGAAATGTGTTCGAACAAAGTGGGCTTTAGCAGCCTCAAGAGCGATCGCATCGCAGTTCCGTCGAGCTGGAAAACGCCGAGGGTGTCGCCTCGCGACAGTAGTTCAAAAGTTGCCGGGTCTGAGTCGAGGTCGAGTTCTTCAAGGACTACGGTTTGCCCGCGGTTGGCTTTGATGTTGGACAGAGCGTCGTCTAGAACGGTGAGGTTTCTTAGGCCCAGGAAGTCCATTTTCAGCAGACCCAGTTTTTCGCATGGCGGCTGATCGAACTGGGTGATGATGGCGCCATCATCTTCGCGTTTCATGATCGGGATGACATCCATCAGCGGTTCAGCCGACATGATTACACCTGCGGCATGCACACCCCACTGCCGTTTGAGGTTTTCGAGACCTTGAGCCAGCTCGAATACATTTGCAGAATCTTCGTCAGATTCGATCAGGGTTCTGAAGTCGGCTGCTTCTTTATAGCGTTCAGAATTCTTGTCGATCAAATCGTTCAGCGTAACGTCACGACCGAGCACCATCGGCGGCATTGCCTTGGTTAGTTTTTCGCCGACCGAGTAAGGCATAGCTAGAACACGCGCCGCATCTTTTAGAGCCTGTTTCGCCTTGATTGTTCCGTAGGTGACAATCTGGGCAACTCGATCATCACCGTACTTTTCGCTGACGTAGCGAATAACTTCAGAGCGCCGTCGGTCGTCGAAGTCGACATCGATATCTGGCATCGAGACACGCTCTGGGTTCAAGAATCGCTCAAAGATTAGCCCGTGCTTAACCGGATCAAGTTCGGTGATGCCCAGCGCATAGGCAACAATCGAGCCGGCTGCCGAACCACGACCTGGGCCGACTCTAATTCCCTGCGCTCTTGCCCAGGCAATAAAGTCAGCTACCACCAGGAAGTAGCCGGGGAAACCCATTTGCTTGATGATCTCGACCTCGTAGGAAGCCTGGTCTGCCTGACGCGCGGGAACCCCCTGGGGGAATCTTCGCTTCATTCCGGCGGTGACCTCAGCCTCAAACCAGGTTGCCTCGGTGTGACCCTCAGGAACCGGGAAACGCGGCATTAGTTCGCGTTCTTTGAATTCGACGTTGCAGGCCTCGGCCACCAGCAAAGTGTTGTCGCAGGCCTCGGGAAATTCTGCGAAAAGCTCCCGCATTTGCCTGGCCGACTTTAGGTAGAACTCTTGGGAATCGAACTTAAAGCGATTCGGGTCGGCAAGGGTTGACCCCGACTGTACGCACAGCAGCGCCTCGTGTGCCTTGGCATCTGCCGCATGGGTGTAGTGCAGGTCATTGGTAGCTAGTAGCGGCATACCCAAATCTTTTGCGAGGCGAATCAGGTCGTTGAATGGCCGCTTTTCAATCTCCAGACCGTGGTCCATAATTTCGGCGTAAAAATTTTCTTTACCGAAGATATCCTGGAACTTTGCCGCCGCCGCGCGGGCCTCTTCATACTGACCTAGCCTCAGCCTGGTTTGAATTTCACCGGATGCACATCCGGTGGTCGCGATGATTCCTTTACCGTGCTCCTGCAGCAGATCAATGTCCATTCGAGGCTTGAAATAGAAACCGTCAAGCCAAGCTTTCGAAGACATTTTGAACAGGTTGTACATGCCGTCGGTGTCTTTGGCGAACATAGTCATGTGGGTAAACGCGCCGCCACCGGAGACATCGTCTTCTCCGCCTGAGGCCCAGCGAACCTTGGTGCGCTCCTGGCGCTTGGTTCCTGGAGCTAGATATGCTTCGATGCCGATGATTGGCTTGATACCGGCTGATTTTGCACTTTTGTAAAAATCGTATGCGCCGAAATTATTACCATGGTCGGTAATTCCGATTGCCGGCATGCCGGCATCAACTGCTGCCTCAATAAGCGGCTTGACCCGAGCCGCACCATCGAGCATCGAGTACTCGGTGTGCACATGTAGGTGGACAAATGAGTCTTTAGACATTTGTTCCTCCTAGTGATGTCTGAGCGTGTCTAGCGCCGCCGCTAAATCTTGAGGGTAGCCACTTTCGAATGTCATTCGCTGCCCTGAGATTGGGTGGTCGAATGAAAGCTTAACCGCATGCAACCACTGCCTGACTAAGCCTAATTTGCCAGCTAGCTTTGGGTCTGCACCGTACATTGTGTCGCCCACCAAAGGATGCTTAAAAGCCGAAAAATGGACTCGAATTTGGTGGGTTCGGCCGGTCTCTAGGTCAACCTCAACCAAGGTTGCGCCGGGGAACATCTCAATGGCTTCGTAATGGGTAATTGCGTGTTTACCGCTGTTCATTACTGCAAACTTGAAATCAGCTTTCGGATGTCGCCCGATTGGTGCGTCAAAGGTGCCAACCAGCGGATCCAGGTGTCCTTGAACCACCGCGTGGTAAGTCTTATCGACAACGCGGTCGCGGAAGGCCTGTTTCAGGCGCGAATAGGCCAGTTCAGATTTGGCAACCACCATAAGGCCGCTGGTGCCCACATCGAGCCGCTGAACAATACCCTGACGCTCGTGAGCACCAGATGTGCTCACCGGTATCCCCAGCGCCAGTAGCGCACCCGGAACGGTGGGGCCATCCCATCCAACCGAAGGGTGAGCAGCGACCCCAGCTGGTTTGTCGATAACCACCAGGTCTTCATCTTGATAAACGACGGTTAGGTCGTCAACCATGGTGGCTTCAACCTCAAGGGGATCGCGAGTTGGCTCAAGGATTATTTCAAGCAATTGCCCTGCTTCAACCCGACTCGATTTATCCAGAATTTTTCCGGATACCGAGACAGATTCAGCTTCAAGCAGATCTGCAGCTTTAGAACGCGATAGGCCAAGGAGTTTGGCCATAACCGCGTCTGCTCTCTCTCCGGCGAAAGCATCGGGAACCGGTATGTAGCGAGTTTCGCTCAATTGGCATCCTCAGTTGGTTTTGCCTTACCCAAGTCTCGACCCGAAATTACCAGGACTCCGGATAGCGAAACCATAGAGACGATCAAGACATCAGCAAGGTTGAATATCGGGAAATTGAACGGAATTTGCAGGTAGTCGACAACTTCTCCGATGGCAAACCCGGGTTGTCGAAAAACTCGGTCGAATAAGTTACCGAGGATGCCTCCGAGTAAAACTCCGCCGATTACAGCCCAGCCGCTGGTTTCAAATTTTCGAGCAAAGTTGATCAGCAAAATTGCCGCAACGCTTGAAATGATGGTGAATATCCACGTTTGACCGGCCCCGATACTGAATGCTGCCGAATCGTTGTATGCCAGGTAGAGCTGCAGGAATTCTCCGATAAATGGCTGTGATCGGTACGGCGTCAAATTTTCTGTTGCCCAAATCTTGATGATCTGGTCTAACGCTGCGAGCAACACAGCCGGAGCGAAAAATAGTTTGACCAGTGTCACCCAGCCGAGCGTTGGTTTTTTTAGCACCGTTTATTCGTCGACGCCAAAGCTGCGATAGCCCGAATTCCCGAACGGACCACCGTTTGCGGGTCGATCTGCGTTCAGAAATGGGTTATTTGAATCAGCCTGAGTAAACGGCTGAATTGCGGGTGCGCCCTCAAGTGGGAATGAGGTTACCGCCGCACTCGAACTCTGAGCAACATCTGACTCGTCAAGGTCAGCGAGTTGTGCTTCGATGTAGCTCTTTAGCTTGATGCGGTATTCGCGTTCAAAACTGCGCAACTCTTGGATGCGGTGCTCGATCAGAGCCTTCTCTTGCTCAAATCTGCTCAGGTCGGCACGCTGTTGCGCCTCAGCTTCGCGTACCAGTCGGGCGGCTGTCGCGTGCCCCTCGGCGATTAGCTCGTCGCGC
This sequence comes from Actinomycetota bacterium, assembly GCA_041180285.1. Lineage (GTDB taxonomy): Bacteria > Actinomycetota > Actinomycetes > Actinomycetales > Microbacteriaceae > Rhodoluna. The sequence goes on along the minus strand of JBEGRV010000009.1, from coordinate 14,514 downwards.
TTGGCCAAGCCTTCACGCACATGCTCTTCATGCAGCTTTCTAGCCAACTGCAGCAGGTTGTTGGTGTTATTGGTGTCTAGACTTGCGGGGTCGGCAACAGCCTCAGGGAATGGGCTAGGAGTAATTTGCGTGTTGAAGGTCGGCTCTACCGGTGAACCCAATTGCTCAGCGAAGTGAGCGCCTGAACGCTGGAGTTCGGCGATTCTGGCTTCTGATGCAAGAAGACGCTGGCGCAAGTCTTCATTTTCTTGGTACAGACGACGAAGCTCGATAACGATTTCGTCGAGAAAGTCATCGACCTCATCTTGGTCATAACCTTCACGGAATTTAGTTGGCTGAAAGCGCTTATTGACTACGTCTTCGGGGGTCAATGGCATTGTCAAACCTCATCTAGTTGAAAAAAGGGAGCCGTTGGGCAATAGATAAAGATTAGCCCAGAGTTTGAATCATGGTGCGGCTTGCTACCTAAAAGTGTTAGTAACTATGCCCTGCAACACGAAGATGGCAATCACCACGACCGTCCAGCTGAAGTCGAGCTGGATCATGCCCATGCGCAATGGCTTGATGTAACGCCTGAGAAATTTCAGTGGCGGATCAGTGATGGTCATGATTACCTCGAGAAGCACCAAAATTGGACCTCGAGGCCGCCACGACGGATTCACGGATAACGCCAGATCAACAAAAAGTCGACCGATCATGGCAAAGAAATAGATTTCAAGTGCCCAGTAGAGCACGAAGCCTAGTTGGCCCATTTGGTCTCTGAAACTAAGGACGAACGACTAGGTCGTCTTCGGCGACCTGTTCTTCTTCATCGTTAACAGCAACGTGCGCTGGAGTTAGTAGAAAAACTTTCGCGGTTACACGCTTAATGTGGCCTTCGAGGCCCTCTTTCAACCCGAGCATAAAGTGGAACATCAACTTCGAGTCTGCCTCAGACATCTCTCCCATGTTGACGATTACCGGAATGCCCAAACGGAAATTAGCAGCCACGTCTTTGGCTTCTGCGTAGCTCTTTGGCTCAATGGTGTAAATCTCGTTTACATCGGCATAGCCGCGACGGGGGCGAATCTGTGCCACGCGTGCAGCCGGACGCGAGTCTGAGCTAACCGCTACCGGACGAGCTGCAGGAGCATCTTGCTCATCTGACAGCCCTAGCCATCCTGAAACCTGTGAAATTAGACCGGCCATGACATCCTCCCGAAAGTCTTATTGAGTTCAGAATATGGCTAGTAGCTGCGATTACCCGTGATTGCAGTGCCAATTCGCAAGTGTGTCGCACCATAGCCAATTGCGATTTCATAGTCGCCAGACATACCCGCACTGATTGCCCGAGCAGATGGGGCAAGGGTCTGAAGCGCGGCACTGGCTTTGGCAATTGTTTCAAAGTCAATTTCTGGTGCGTGATCGAGTGAGGCAACTCCCATCACACCTCGAAGCTGGAGGTGCGGAAAGCTGAGCACCCGCTCTGCGAAAGGTAGTAGGTTTTCCGACTGTATTCCCCCGCGATTCTCATCGGCGGTTAAATTTAGCTGAATGAAAACTTCAACTGGCAGCTCCAATTTTCCGAGCACGTCTAGCAGCGAATCACGGTCGAGCGAGTGAATTGACCGGGCATAACCCAGCACCGACTTAGCCTTATTTGATTGCAGCTGCCCTACAAAATGCCAGTTGGCAAGATCTGTCTGATCAGCTACCAACGCAGCCTTGGGCTTGGCCTCTTGATCTCGGTTTTCACCAAACTGACTGCAACCTAGCTCAATCAAGTCAAGTACCAGCTGAGCGGGATGATTCTTGGTTATGACAATTAGCTCAACATCATCGAGTTTTCGTTGATGCTTTACACACGCCGAGGCAATCCGAGTTTGGACCTCAACGAGACGCTGCTGCAGAGAACTCAAGTTTTAGCGCAGAAACTCTGGGATATCTAAGTCGTCACCCCAGGTACCATCTGCAGATTGTGGCTTAGCAGCCTGGTATGCCGGGGCATCTTCGGCTTCTACAACGTCGATTGCCGAGGTGGCTAGGCTCTCTGTTTCAACCGCAGGTTTTGCCTCTGCTTCGGCTGCAGCAGGAGTTGTAAACCAAGAGTTTGATGCTGGCGCAGCAGCAAATGGCTTGCGCTCTGCACGTCGAACCTGAGGGACCCCGCCGTCAAATCCGGCAGCGATAACCGTAATGCGAACCTCGTCGCCGAGCGTGTCGTCGATGGTTGTGCCGTAGATGATGTTGGCTTCTGGGCTGACTGCCTCTTGAACCAGACGAGCAGCTTCGTCGATCTCGTGCAGACCAAGGTCTGAGGCACCCTGGACCAAAAGCAATACGCCGTGTGCACCATCGATGCTCGCCTCGAGCAGCGGGCTAGATACTGCAATTTCTGCAGCGCGCACAGCTCGGTCTTCTCCCTTGGCTGTACCAATTCCCATTAGGGCTGAGCCGGCACCCTTCATAACCGACTTGACGTCGGCGAAGTCAAGGTTGATCAGGCCGGGAGTGGTGATTAGGTCGGTAATGCCCTGAACACCTGCACGAAGAACATCGTCTGCGGTAGCAAATGCCTCAATTACGCTGACATTCTTATTGACCATTTCAAGCAGGCGCTGGTTAGGAACCACAATCAGAGTGTCAACTTCTCCACGCAGAACCTCGATACCCTGGTCAGCTTGCTGAGCGCGACGCTTGCCCTCAAAACCGAACGGACGGGTAACCACACCTACTGTCAAAGCATCAAGCTGCTTTGCAATTCGAGCCACCACCGGGGCTGCACCTGTGCCGGTGCCACCGCCTTCACCTGCAGTGACGAAAACCATGTCAGCACCCTTTAGAGCAGCTTCAATTTCTTCGGCGTGATCTTCAGCAGCACGTCGACCGATCTCTGGATCAGCGCCTGCTCCCAGGCCGCGGGTAAGTTCTCGGCCGATGTCGAGCTTCACGTGAGCCTCGCTCATGAGCAAAGCCTGAGCATCGGTGTTGATTGCAACAAACTCGACACCGCGCAACCCAGACTCGATCATTCGGTTCAGCGCGTTAACGCCACCACCACCGACGCCAACGACCTTGATGACTGCTAGGTAGTTCTGGTTCAAACCCACGATTTCCTCCGATTTCGAGCCGCAAAAGTCGCGCTTTGCAAACCTTCAACCTCACCCTGAGGCTTACTGTTTGCGCTAAAACTTTTGTTGCGCGAAGAAAGTAAATCGAGATACCTCTCAACAGCTGCAGGCTTATGGGCGTGTCGAAAAAGTGTCAGTAAATTGCCACCGGAGTCGTTGGCGAAGAGACGTCAAAAGTTACCCGGTCTGTCTTTTTGTGGTTCTTGATGAGCACTGCCAAAGCCTTTGATTTCAAAACTGAATTGGCGCCATCGCCCCAAATAATTTTTTGCCCGGAGTTGCCTCGCAGCTGAAGTGTCACGTCGTCTTTGGTTCTCGCATCCACACTGTAAACCTGCGGTAGCAGCGAGGCCGGCAAGGCTAACAAAACATCAATGGCAGCGTTGAATTCAGCAGAATTGCTTGGCTCGTTGGCGATCTCGATACGCGGAACTTTGGTCGAATCTGCAGCACCAAGTCTTACTCCCGCCGGATCGTATAGATAGTCTTTTCCTCCGACGTTTACCACCGCAATAGGGGTTCGCTCAACAATTCGCACGATTACCCGATGCGGAGGTTGAGCAATGACCGAAAAGCTCTCGATCAATTTGTATTTTTTCAATGCTCCGCCGACCAGAGCGTTGTCAACCAGAGGGAGAGGGCGCCCCTCAAGAATTGCTAGGGCCTTGGTGATGCTCTTTTCAGGTATTCGTTTTAGCCCGCTGATTTTGACCTCTTCAACGGCCAGGAGCGGCGTGAAAATAGATGCCAGCACCAACGCTCCAAGCGCAGCGAACGAACCAATAACTGTCAGAGAAAGCGCTCTCCTCTTTCGAGCGTAGGCACGGAATCGATTTGCCTGGGCAGACAGCTGCGACTGAGGTTTTTTGGATGCGCTGCTGCGGGCAAACCGGCTAATCGCCCTGACTTTTGCCGCCTCAACCGGTCGACCCCTAACTTTCGTGGTCTTCGACGGTGCCAATTTTTTAGCAACCTGCTTGTTCTCAGCAGGTTTTCTTGGCTCAGTCGATTCAGAGCTGATTGCAACCAGCTTGCCGGGTTTAGCCTTGGGGGCAGTTTTGGCGAGGTTCGTAGCTCGAGAGGGACGCTTCATTACTTCTTTAGCGCTTCAAGTAATTGTGGAACCATTCGATAAATGTCGCCGCATCCCATGGTCACAATAAAGTCACCTGACCTAGCTAATTTCGCGGCCACGGCAGGCACGTCATCCCATTCTGGAACGTAATGAACTTGTGCTTGGTTTTCAAAAGCATTTGAAACCAATGCCCCAGTGACGCCTGGTTCAGGATCTTCGCGTGCGGCATAAATATCTAGCACCACAACCTCATCACTAGCTGCAAGTGCCTGCGCAAATTCTTTTGCCATTAGCCGGGTACGACTGTATAGGTGCGGCTGAAATACCGTTATCAGGCGGCCCTCACCAACTACCGCCCTAGCGCCTTGAAGGGCAGCGGAAACCTCTGTAGGGTGGTGGGCAAAATCGTCATAGACCTTGACCCCGCGCTGCTCGCCATGAAGCTGAAAACGCCGCTCCGTTCCGGCGAACATCTCAATTTGGCGAACTGCAGCCTCGAAATCGTGACCCAAACCAATCAGCACCGCTACGGCACCGGCCGTGTTTACCGCGTTGTGCTCGCCAGCCACCTGCAATGTGGCCGCAACTGTTTTACCTGCGTACTCCAATTTGAAACTTACCTGCGGGCCAGACGCATCAACCTCAAACAGCCGAACATCAGCACCATTGGCGTGGCCAAACCGAATCACCTTAGGCGAATTCAATAGAGCGGTAACTCGCCGAGCACCAGGATCGTCGGCTGAGATTGCCACAAACTCGCTTGCACCATTGGCAAATCTGGCGAACTCTGCCTCAAACGCTTCCTCACTGCCATAGTGATCGAGGTGATCAGCGTCGACGTTGGTAATCAGGGCCACTGCAGTGTTGTAGTGCAAAAAGGATCCGTCGGATTCGTCTGCTTCAATTACGAAAAGATCTGAACTACCGGCGCCCGAAGAAGTTGCCAACGATTGGATCACTCCCCCGTTGACAAAGCTCGGGTCTTTCCCAAGACCTTTCAGCGCTGTGACAATCATGCCGGTACTGGTGGTTTTTCCATGCGCGCCGGCAACCGCAACCACTCGTTTTTTGGTGGTTAGGTACGCCAAAGCCTGCGAACGATGAATAACCGGAATCCCCATTTTTTTAGCTAGTAAATACTCAGGATTAGTTGGCCAGAGCGCAGAGGTGACGATTACCGTGTCGGGGTTTCCTAGATGTTTTTCGTCGTGACCGATGTGCACTACCGCACCGAGTTCACGAAGTTTCGCAACAGTCGCAGTGTCGCGTAAATCGCTTCCGGTAACCTCGTGCCCCAAACCAATAAGCATGGCGGCAATTCCGCTCATGCCTGAACCGCCAATGCCGACGAAATGAACTTTGCCCAGCTCTTCAGGAACTGCTTGAGAAAAGTCGGGTTTGATCATTGAGTCGCATCCTTAGTTGAGTACCTAGCTAGATTAGGCACTCGAATCATCTGGCGCGACGCAACACGCCAGACACCAGAGCCAGCAACCTCGCGGATCCGTTTCTAATGCCTATCTCGCCTGCATTTTTAGCCAATTCATTAAGTTTCGGCCTCGAGCTAACCAACGGAATTATTTCTCTCGCGATGAAGTCGGCGTCGAAGTCTTTATCAAGCACCATCCGCGCTGCTTGTGCAGCTATAGCGTCAGCCGCGTTGAACGACTGCTCGCCGTTTCCAACCGGGTAGGGAACGTAGACCGCAGGTATGCCAAGTGCGCTGATCTCACTAACGGTCGATGCTCCGGCACGAGAAATAACCAGGTCAGCTGCAGCGAACGCCTGGTCCATTCGATCGCAGTAGGTCAGTCGAAGGTAACCCCCTACTTTCTCCTCTGGTAAACCTGCAGCTTCACCGACGATGTGCAGTACCTGAATGCCAGCCGCCTCAAGTAACGATCGAGAAGCGATTACGGCCTCATTGATTCTTCTCGCACCTAATGAACCACCTGTAACCAGAATCGTTGCTGCCTGAGGGTCGAGGCCGAAACTAACCCTGGCCATCTCCCTGGCCGAATCCACATCCAAAATTTCAATTTCACGGCGCAACGGCATGCCGGTTACCGTGCTGTTTGGCAATTGGGTATTTCCAAAGGTCACAGCCACCGCACTGGCCCATTTCGCGCCCCAGCGGTTTGCCCAGCCCGGAAGCGCGTTTGCCTCGTGTATTACCAGAGGTGTCTTGCTCAGCCGGGCGGCAAGATAGGCCGGCGCGCTCGCGTAACCTCCAAACCCAACCACGCAGCTAATTTCACGATCGCGAATGATTCGCAGTACTTTGAGCGTTGCGCCGAGAAATTTGAAAGGGAAGGCAACGGCGTAAAGACTCGGCTTACGTGGAAACGGCAGTTTGGCTATGGTAGCCAACTCAAAACCTCGCTGGGGTACCAGACGGGCTTCTAGACCCTCGGCAGTTCCTAGAGTTAGCACGTTGGAGTCTGGTTCGGCGTTGCGAATAGTCTCGGCCAAAGCAAGCAACGGGTTGACGTGACCAGCGGTTCCTCCGCCGGCGAGGAGATAGTTGCTCATCGTCTTCCCCTAGGTTTTGGTTTAGTTCTGGATGGATTTTGGTGATTGCTGCGCTCGATCGAGAGCACCACTCCGACACCCATTAACGTTGCCAACATAGATGAACCACCCGCCGAGATTAGCGGCAGTGGAACGCCCAATACCGGCAGTAAGCGAAGCACGACCGCGATATTCACCAGGGCCTGGAAAATGATCCAGATCATCACACCGTAGATGATGTAGCGAGCAAAATAATCCTGAGTTTTGTTCAAAATTCGTACGAATGAACGCGCCATCAAGATGAAGATGACGATAACCACCAGTGCCCCAATTAGCCCAAACTCTTCTGCGACGATTGCGAAGATAAAGTCGTTTTCGACCTCAGGAATCCAACTCCACTTCATCTTTGATTCGCCCAAACCAACACCGAATAGTCTGCCGGCGGCAATCGCCCATTCACCGTGCTCGGATTGCCACAGATAACCGTTCGGGTCAGGAGCATCGGGATTCAGCCAGGCTAAAATTCGACCGCGTCGAGAACCTGACGCCATTAGGGCGCCAATACCCAACACTGTGATCGCTATGCCGCTGTAGGCAATGAGCCGATTTGGTAATCCCGCCAGTATCATCAGGCCAAAGAAAGCCAGGACCATCACAATTGCGGTACCCAGGTCTCGACCTAACATCACCAACCCGAGGGCGATCACGATCAGAACAAAAGGTTTCTTCCACGTTTGCGGATCGTGTAGGTAGTCAACATTGTTAGAAAGGTGAGCTGCCAGCGCAATAATTATGGCCAGTTTCAGAAACTCGGATGGCTGAATGGCAAAGCCTAAAATCGGAATCTGAATCCAGTTCCTGTTTCCGTTCACTTCGGTTCCGACAAAGAAAACCAGAAGCTGGATTACTAGGGTGATGCGCATGAACGCTTCAGATCGCTTGCGGAAAAAACTGACCGGAAGTATCGATAAGAACGACATGGCCAGCAAACCACCGATTGCAAAAACAAACTGCCTAAGCCCGGTTGTGACGCTGTTGTCATTTGCGATCAGCGAGTCAATTGATGAGGCCGATAGCACCATTACCACGCCAAAGGCAACTAGAAAAAGCGTGTAACCAAGCAGAGAGTAAAACTCTTTGGATTGCGCTCGATACACGCTACCCAGCCAAGCTCCAAACCGATCGCGAAGTTGTGCCGCCCGACTCAAGCGAGAACCGCCTTTACCGCATCAGCGAATTGCCGGCCTCGATCTGCGTAATCTTTGAACTGATCCATAGACGCCGCTGCGGGAGCCAATAACACCGCGTCACCGGGTTGGGCTAATTCATGGGCAGCTGCAACTGCCTCTTGCATAACTTGGGCGTTATCGCCGGTCCCAAGCTGAATAAGTTGAACCTCTGGGGCAACCGTTGAAAATGCCTGGATAAGGGCACTCTGATCTTTCCCGAGCAGTATGGCGGCCCTGATTTTATGCGAGTGTTCGGCGATCAAGGGTGCTATGTCAACCCCTTTGAGCAGGCCACCAACTAACCAAACCACGGAGTCAAACGAATTCAGCGATGCTGCCGCCGCGTGTGGATTGGTCGCTTTGGAATCGTCAATCCAACGAATTCCATTCTGCTCAGCGACCAGCTCAATTCGATGCGAATCTAGCCTGAAGGTGCGAATTGCCTCACGAATGTCAACCGGAGCAACCCCTGCAGAGCGTGCCATGGCAGTTGCTGCCGCAACGTTTGCCATCAAATGTGGGGTAAGCACACCAATCTGCGAGATGTCGTCGAGGGTCGCTATCTCTAAAGCAGAATTAGCGCGATCGTCTAGGAATGCGCGGTCTACCAAAATGTCTTCGACATAGCCAACTTGAGATTTTGCCGGAGTCCCCAGTGTAAATCCGATCGCTCGAGCACCCTCGATTACTTCGGCTTGCTCAACTAGGCGCTCGGTCTCGGTGTCTTGAACGTTGTAAACACAAGAGAACTGCGTATTTTCGTAAACCTTACCTTTGGTGTGGCTGTATGTTTCAAAACTTCCATGCCAATCGAGATGATCCTCGGCAACGTTAAGCACAACTGCAGAGTGAGGTGATACCTCGCCTAGGTAGTGCAATTGAAAACTGGAGATTTCGACTACTACGGCATCGACCGGCTCGGGGTCACGAACGACGTCTAAGACCGGAGTTCCGATGTTTCCGCAGGCTCGGGTCCTAAGCCCTCCTGAATTGAGCATGGCCTCAAGTAGTTGAGTGGTAGTAGTTTTTCCGTTGGTTCCGGTTATGAAAAACCACGCTGCGTTGGCCGAAACTTTGTCTCTAACCCGCCAGGCTAGTTCGATGTCTACCCAAACCGGCAAATCACGATTCCGTGACCACTGCAAGATTTCATGCTCGGGCCTGATTCCGGGAGAAACGATAATCAAATTTGGGTCAAAACTCTCTAGCTCGACACCAACCCGCTTGGCAGAATCACCGATTACGCAAGGCACACCAAGTACCTCGAGAATTTCTTGATGCTCAGCGTCGATGTGTTCTGCAATAACTAAAACCTTGGCGCCAAGCTCTACCAGAGTGTCAGCGGCCGAGAACCCCGAGACCCCGAGACCAAAAACTAAAGCACGGACTTGGCTGAAATCTGAGTACCACGATGTCAGTGAAGCAACATCGCTCATTTAGCCGTAGATCCATTCGATGTAAAACAGCCCAATACCGGTCATCACGCTGAGCCCAGCGATGATCCAAAAGCGCACCACAACCGTGATCTGTGCCCAACCCTTAAGCTCAAAGTGATGGTGCAGCGGGCTCATCAAGAAGACTCGTTTTCCAGTTCCGGTGCGCCACTTGGTGAGTTTGAAAAATACTCGCTGAACGACAACTGAGCCGGTCACAATTACGAAAATGCCGCCTATGAAAATCAGGAGAAGTTCGGTTCGACTCAAAATTGCCAACGCAGCCAGAGCGCCACCCAGGCCAAGTGAACCTGTGTCACCCATAAAAATTTGAGCTGGGGATGTGTTGTACCAGAGGAATCCGGTAAGCGCGCCGACGATGGCGGAAGCAATTACCGCTAGGTCTAATGGATCACGAACCTCATAGCAGCTGGCTACGTTCTCGATGACCGTGCCACAAGCCTGGTTGAACTGCCAGAAACCGATAACCGCATAGGCACCAATGGCCATAATTGAAGAGCCGGTAGCCAGACCGTCTAAACCATCTGCGATGTTTACCCCGTTGGATGCGCTGGTCACCAGAAGATTGATCCAGATAATAAACAGGACAACTCCGATGGCTGATCCAAAAATCATCAGGTCAAGGTTGGTGTCGCGCACCCAAGAAATCTTGGTTGATGCCGGAGTTAGGCCGCGTTCGTTGGCATTTTGCAAAGCCAGAATTCCGAAGACTGTAGCAACTAGAACCTGACCGGCTATTTTTGCCCAGCCGCTGAGGCCCAGGCTGCGTTGACGATGGGTTTTGATGAAATCATCGATAAAACCGACCGCGCCCAGACCAACCAGCATCAGTATGACTAGCAGTCCAGACACAGTTGGGGTCTCAAAGTTAGCTAATTTGCCTACGAAATAGCCCAGCACGGCGGCAACGATAATGACCACGCCACCCATCGTTGGCGTTCCACGCTTGGTGTGGTGCGTCTGAGGCCCGTCATCTCGAATGAACTGCCCCCACTTCATTTTGCGGAAAAACCAAATGAAGGCAGGAGTGGCTAGGAGGGTAAACGCCATGCTCACGGCACCGGCCAGGAGAATTGCTCTCACTGTTGAACCTCCGCTAACTGGTCGCCTAAAAATCGCAAATTGGCCGACTTCGATGACTTCACCAAGACTAAATCGCCAGGCTCAAGCATGGCACGAAGATAAGCCAAAGCCTCGTCTATTTCTTCGAAGTGTTTCGACTCTCCAGCCCAAGATCCCTCTTGCATAGCCCCTAGGTGAATAAGTCGGGCGACTTTACCGACGGCGATAACGTAGTCGATGTTGTACCGAACTGCTAGCCGCCCTATCGCGTCGTGCTGCTCTACCGAGTAGGCACCCAGTTCAGCCATCTCCCCGAGAACTGCGATCGTGCGATGCTTACCTCGACCTAGGTGAGCCAGAGTCTGCAGTGCCGCCTTCATAGAATCTGGGCTGGCATTGTATGCATCGTTGATGACCATTACGCCATCTTTGCGACGCAGTAATTGCATTCGCCAGCGTTCAGCCAGCTGCATTTCTTCGATGGCTGCAATCGCCATTGTTCGATCTAAACCAAGACAATCTGCGGCTGCAAGTGCCGCCGTTGCGTTGAAGGTGTGATGCTCCCCCAAAATACGAAGCCCAACGGTTCTGGATTCACCGTCTGGGAAGCGCAGTGAAAAAGTCGTACCGTGAATACTCAGGTCAACATTCGAAATTTGATAGTTAGCGCTGGGTGAGCTGCCAAACCAAACTTTGGTGGCCTCGGTTAGCTCGGCCATTTCGGCGACCGCCACATCATCCTGATTTAAAATTGCCACGTCAGTTTTGCCGAGTGCCTGAACCAATTCGGCCTTAATTTTTTGGGTCACCGAGATGTCGCCAAATTCACCGACGTGCGCCAATCCAACCTTTAGTTCAATTGCGATATCTGGTTTTGCCATGTTCGCCAGGTAGGCAATTGAACCGACCCCACCGGCACCCATCTCAACCACCAAAAACCTGGTCTCAAAGTCGATTTTCAGCATCGAGATCGGAGCACCGACTTCATTGTTATATGACTCAATTGGGGCAACGGTGGGGCCAAATTTAGAAAGGATGGCGTACAGCATGTTTTTGGTCGTGGTTTTGCCGTTTGAACCGGTAACACCAATCAGCCGAAGGTTTCCTTGTGCCTTAACCGTGGCAACAACAAATTCGGCGAGTTTACCCAAGGCCAAAACAGAATCTGTGACCAAGATTTGAGGAAAGTCGATCTCAAGTTTTCGCTCGACAACAGCTGCAACTGCTCCTTTGGCTGCAACTTCAGAAACGAAGTTGTGCCCATCGTTGAATTCACCGGGCTTGGCAAAAAAGAGCGCTCCCTCGTTTACCAAACGTGAGTCGGTCTCAACAGAAGACGTAATTTTCAGATCTGAATAACCGTTGAGCAGTTTGCCGCCGATAGCTGAAGCAACCTCAGCGAGAGAAAGTTCGATCATTGCCAGCCTGCCTCACTCAGCGCAGCTCTGGCCTCTTGTCTGGCTGAATAGGGAGTGCGCACACCGCGAATGTCTCGATAATCTTGGTGCCCCGGGCCGGCCCACAAAATTGAATCTCCAGGACCAACCAGCTTCACAGCAGCTCTGATTGCAGCTTCAGGAGGGCTAACCTCAATAACCTCTAGCTCTGGTCGGTGTCGACGAGCCTCCTCGACCAACGTTTTTCTGATGCTGGCGGGATCTTCAAATCTCGGGTGGTGGTCGGTGATCACCAAAATGTCGCTGCCGGCCGCTGCAACTTGAGCCATAGCTGGCCGTTTGGTAGCGTCTCGATCGCCGTCTGCGCCGAAAACCATGACGACTTTACCTGGAGTCACCTCGCGAACGGCTGCCAAGGTGTTTAGAAACGCGTCGGGTGAATGACCAAAATCAACAAAAACAGATGGCCCGTCCACTGAACCAACACGTTCGGTTCGCCCGGGCATGTAAACATCTATTCCAGATCTAATGGCCGCCGAGATTCGCTCGACACTGTAGCCTGCCTGGTTCAGCATGGCTATCGCTAAACCAGCGTTGTGCGCCATGTGCTCACCAATAATTGGCAGGCTTGATTCAATCAACTCGCCTGCCGGTGTGGTCACTGAGAATTTTGATCCATTCGGATCTTGTGAGCTAACTGCGACTTTCCAATCCGACGCAATTTCAGGCCGCGAGCTAATTGTCACCGTCGGTATTTGAGACAGTTCTAAAAACGCTTGACCAAACTCTGAATCAAGGCAGACTACCCCGCGAACCGCCCGTTTGGCCGTGAATAATTCAGCTTTGGCACGCAAATAGGTGTTCATGTCGCCATAGTCGTCGAGGTGATCGTGGCTGAGATTGGTGAAACCAACCACATCGAAACGAATGCCGTCTACCCGAAGCTGACTAAGCGCTTGAGCTGAGACCTCGATAGCAACTGCAGTCACCGAACGCTCCCGCATTCTCGCAATTAGCGCTTGCATTTCGGTTGACTCTGGAGTGGTCAATCTTGAAACAATTACCTCGCCGGCGATGTGCCTTTCCGCGGTTGAGGTAAGTCCGGTAATCTCACCGAGCTGACGCAGAATGGCCTCGAGAATGTAACTGGTGGAGGTTTTTCCGTTGGTGCCGGTGGTGCCGAACAAAATAGGCAACCCATCACCGACATTGCCGTAAACATGTGCGGAGATTTCACCCAAATGCTCGCGCGGTTTTTCAAGCCTAAAAAGCGGATAATCGACCGACCCGAGGAGGTCGATTCCGGCGGCATCGGTCACGACTGCTAAGGCACCCAACTCGATCGCTTGGGCTGCAAAATTTGCACCGTGAGTTTTTTTACCTGGCATAGCAAAAAATATGTCGCCCGAACGCAAATCGGAAGTATTCATGCTTATTCCGGTTGCCGAAACGTCTCGGTTGCCACTGACCGGTTCAACCCCAAATTTGGCAAGTGAAGACAGTGCAACCGGCTTTACCTGCTCTGGACGAAGAATTGGAGGAATTTGCTCTTTCATAGCTACCACTCGGTCTCAATCTTGGCTGATTTGGTAGTTGAAGGTGGAACTCGGTAGGTTCTCAGAACCTGTTCCATGATGCGCTTGAATGGCGGCGTTGCACCGATCGAGTTACTCACCGTTCTTGGCTTATAGGCGGTAACCGCAACCACAAACTGAGGGTTTTCTGCCGGCGCCAGACCGATGAATGAAATTGCGTATCTTGAACCGTAGCGCCCAGTGGCTGCATCTCTGATCTGTGCAGTACCGGTTTTACCTCCGACCCGGTAGCCGGGAATTGCGGCGGTTCGGCCGATACCACCTTGCTCAACAACTTTTTCTAGCATGTCGATGGTGGTTCTTGCCGAAGCTTCAGAGATTACTCGAACACCCGGCTTAACCTCGGGCTTTTGTTGATTGCCATTTTCGTCAATGCAACTCTCGACCAGCTGAGGGTTGAGTCGTGTGCCGCCGTTGGCGATGGCCTGATACATCATCGCTGTTTGCAACGGGGTCATACTTACACCCTGGCCAAACATGGAGACATACTCTTTGATGCCATCCCAATTTTCAAGTTTGTTGAGCAAACCAGACTCTTCACCGGGAAAACCGGTTCCAGGCTTAGAGCCCAAACCGAACAGCTCAAGGTAGTTGTAGCGGGTCGCAAGCGGCACCTTTTTACCCAAGAGCATGATGCCGGTGTTTGACGAGTCACGAAGCACGCCGGCGAGCGTCAGATTTTCAGTGGGGTGAAAATGACTGTCGGTTACGGTATAGCCCACGTTCGGTATGGTCCATCCGTATGGTGCCCGAATTTTGGCTTCCGGACCGCCGGCACCGGTGTCGACAAAAGTCGCAGCGGTAATAGTTTTGAGAGTTGAGCCCGGTTCAAAGGCATATCGAAAAACCCTCGAACCGCGATCTTCTGCGTTGCTGGCGGCGGGATCATTCGGATCGACCGATGGTGCTTCGGCCGCAACCAGAATCTTGCCGGTCTTTACTTCGATAACAACGGCGGTAGCCCAGTCGGCCTGCAGCTTATTGACTGTGCTAACCAGTACCTGCTGAGCAAAATACTGCAGGTCAGCGTTAATGGTGAGCTTCACCTGTCGACCAGGGACCGCCTCTTGAGTGGTTACCG
>JBEGRV010000008.1:0-36091 GCA_041180285.1 Actinomycetota bacterium | reverse complement strand
AGAACAGGCTGACTTCTTGGCCATCCAAAAATTCTTCAACCAAAATGCCCATGTCAATGAATTTCGCTGCGTGCTCAAGTGCCGCTGCTCGATCGCTGGTGACAATAACGCCTTTACCGGCAGCCAAACCATCAGCCTTGATTACGTATGGTGCGCCGAAGTCATCCATTGCATCTTCGACCTCTTGCATGTTGCTGCACTCGCGTGCCATGCCGGTTGGCACGCCGGCGGCGGCCATTACCTCTTTGGCGAAAGACTTCGAACCTTCGAGTGCTGCGGCCTCTTTTGAGGGGCCAAAAACAGGGACGCCCTGCTCGCGAAGCGCGTCAGAAACACCGGCAACCAGTGGCGCCTCGGGGCCAATAATGGCTAGATCAATTTGGTGTTCCAGGGCGAACTTGGCAACGGCCAGCGGATCATTCGGGTTCAGCCCGGCTTCAACTTCGACATCCATCGAAATGCCGGCATTACCAGGGGCGGCAATAATGTTGCCGGCAGGTGTGCCGGTGCGAATTAGTGCCTTAATAATTGCGTGCTCGCGGGCGCCCTGCCCCAAAACCAGAATCTTCACCTGCCCAAGTTTAGTTGCGCTGCGCCAGCGCATGCCTCGCTAGTCTTGAGGCACACAATGTTTCACGAGACTCGGAGTAGCCGATGCCCCGCCGAAAAATTAAACCGGATGCCGGCCACGCAGCCCTTACCCGGGTAATCGACGGCGAAGCGCAAGATGCCGACCTGGCCACCGCCTGCCGTTACCTGCTCGAAGAGTTAGCTGAGCGTGCACCTGGCAATTCGGTTGAGGTGAGGGTGCCACCGTTCGGTGCAACTCAGTGCATCGAGGGTCCGCGGCACACTCGCGGCACCCCGCCTAACACCATCGAGCTTGATCCGGAAACCTGGGTTGCCCTCGCCACCGGAAAAATCAGTTGGTCGCAGGCGCTCGCCGATTCGCGAATAGCAGCCTCGGGCACCAGGGCCGACATCTCGGAACACCTGCCGCTGATTTAAGGTTCAATAGACACATGGCAAAAGCAGAAAAAAATACCGAGGTAAAAATTCGTCGTTCGGCAAAATTTTTGCCTTTCATGCTGACCGGCGGAGTGCTGGGCATCGTTGCTGCGCTACTGATCAGCCTGGCCATTCCAGAGCCGCAGCGCACCGCGCAACCAATCGTCACCTACCTGGTTGCATTTTTGGGAGGAATCGGTTTTTTCGTCGGCTTAATTGCGGCACTAATTCTCGAGCGCATTTTTATCGCTCGTGCCAAGGCCGCCGTTGCCACTAAACTTGAGGGGTAGCCGCGCCCGCAGTGGCAACCGCTACGAATAGCCCGCCTTCACCCACCTAAGGAACGCATTTGCTTCGTGGCGACGGACATCTAAATCTCGATATTGCGGTCAGCGATAGCGACAAAGCCCCGCAAGACCAGTGTGGTGTTTTCGGCGTCTGGGCTCCGGGCGAAGAAGTAGCCAAGCTTTCATTTTTCGGCCTCTACGCACTTCAGCACCGCGGCCAAGAATCAGCCGGAATTGCCACTTCTGACGGCAAGAAAATTCTGGTTTACAAAGACATGGGTTTGGTCTCACAGGTTTTTTCCGAGAGCGCGCTTGAAAGCCTGGTCGGCCACATTGCCGTTGGCCACAACCGCTACTCAACCACCGGTGCCTCGCACTGGCGCAACGCACAGCCAACCCTAGGTCGCACCTCTTCTGGCACGGTGGCTCTGGCTCACAACGGTAACCTCACCAATACCGCCGATCTAATGCGAATGTTGCAAGAGCGCTACCCAAACCAGACTTCAAACGAAATCACCGGCGGCAACACCACCGACACCGCTGTTTTGACCGCCCTAATGGCTGGCGATCTAGATCACACCCTCGAGGCCACCGCCCTCGAACTGCTGCCAAAAGTAAAGGGTGCCTTCTGTCTAGTTTTCATGGATGAAACCACCCTCTACGCAGCACGCGACCCGCAGGGTGTTCGCCCACTGGTGCTGGGTCGTCTAGAACGCGGATGGGTGGTCGCCTCAGAATCGGCCGCACTCGATATCGTTGGCGCATCCTTCGTGCGTGAAATTGAACCGGGTGAGCTAATTGCCATCGATGAAAACGGTTTGCGTTCAACTCGCTTCGCCGAGACCAAGCGGGCCGGTTGCGTATTTGAATACGTTTATCTGGCTCGCCCCGACACCTCAATCAACGGCAAAGTGGTTTACGACGCTCGCGTTGAGATGGGCCGCCAGCTGGCTCGCGAATATGCAGTTGAAGCTGACTTGGTAATTCCGACCCCAGAGTCGGGCACCCCAGCCGCCATCGGTTACAGCCAAGAATCAGGCATCCCATTTGGGCACGGTCTGGTCAAAAATGCTTACGTTGGCCGCACCTTTATTCAGCCATCGCAGACCATTCGCCAGCGCGGTATTCGCCTCAAGCTCAACCCTCTCAAAGAGGTAATTCGCGGCAAGCGCATCATCGTTATCGACGACTCAATCGTGCGCGGAAACACTCAGCGCGCGCTCGTGCAGATGCTGCGCGAGGCCGGTGCAGCCGAAATTCACGTACGCATCTCGAGCCCGCCAATCACCTGGCCGTGTTTCTACGGCATCGACTTTGCCACCCGTGCCGAACTAATTGCCACCGGTCTCGGGGTCGACGAGGTGCGCCAGTCGATCGGCGCTGACTCGCTCGGTTATCTGACCAAAGAGGGCATGATTGCCGCAACCGGCCAAGAAGAGCGCAGCCTATGCACCGCTTGCTTTACCGGTAGCTATCCAATTGAACTTCCAACCGCCGACCGCCTCGGCAAAAACTTGCTCGAGCGCGACGCCGATCCGGCCGCTTGCAACCCGGGCCCCGACAGCGAAACCGATGCCTTGGTTCGCAGCCAACAGGAGACTTTGAATGACTAACGCCTACGCCGCATCCGGTGTCGATACCGACGCCGGCGACTTAGCCGTCGAACTTATGAAGCGCGCCGTTGGCGCAACCCACAACGACCTAGTGGTCGGTGGTCTCGGTGGCTTCGCCGGCATGATGGATGTTTCATTTTTGAAAAACTACGATCGCCCGCTGCTGGCAACATCAACCGATGGAGTTGGCACCAAGGTTGCAATCGCGCAGGCTATCGACAAGCACGACACAATTGGTCAAGACCTAGTCGGCATGGTGGTCGATGACATCGTGGTGGTTGGCGCCAAGAGCCTATTCATGACCGACTACATTGCCTGCGGAAAAGTTGTTCCTGAGCGCATCGCCGACATCGTTCGCGGCATTGCCGAGGCCTGCTCGGCAGTGGGGGTTGCCCTGGTCGGTGGCGAAACCGCTGAACACCCTGGCCTGCTCGGGGTCGACGACTACGACGTGGCTGGTGCTGCGGTTGGCGTAGTTGACGCAGCAAAACTGCTTGGCCCACAGAATGTAAAAGTCGGCGATGTAGTGCTCGGCATGGAAGCCTCCGGTTTGCACTCAAACGGCTATTCGCTGGTTCGCAAAATTGTTCGCGATAAAGGCTTCGACTACCGCGAAAACGTAGCCGAATTTCCAGGGATGAGCCTCGGCGAAAAACTTCTCGAGCCAACCAAGCTTTACACCGGTGTGCTCAATAACCTGCTTGAATCACAGCTTGGTGCTTCGGTTAAGGCAATGAGCCACATCACCGGCGGCGGAATTGCCGCGAATATTGCTCGAGTGTTGCCTCAGGGTGTCGCGTTAGATGTTCACCGTGCCAGCTGGCGCCCGCTCGATGTATTTCAGGTTTTGGCCGACTGGGCCGACCTCTCATTGCAAGACGTTGAAGGCACCTGGAACCTCGGTCTCGGCCAGGCGGTTGTGGTTTCGGCTGATCAGGCACACGAGGTTTCAAGTTTCTTGATTCAGCAGGGTGTGCACACCTGGCAGCTCGGTGAAATTGAAGCAGCCCCAGCTGACCTCAGCAGCTATGTGCAGGGCGCCAAGGGTGTCGACGGCGGCGCAGTGCGCCTGGTCGGTAGCTACGCCTAGCAAAAACTACGGTTAGCCCTTTCGGGTTGCCAAAATGAATCGCACAAATTCGTCGATGGTGTGATCCATCGGCGGGCAGTCTTGTGGGTAGCGATTGATGTGCGCGTGCGGAGTTCCTGGCTCAAACCAAACCTCGACAGGCACACCGGCTGCCTTTAGCTGTTCGGCATACCTTTCGCCAGATGCCCGTAAGGTGTCGTATTCACAGTTACTAATTTGAGCCGGAGCAAGATTTGCCTGTGAAGCTGCATCACCTGGCCACCACCACTCGGGCTTACCCTCAACCGACCCACCCGCATTATCGATGTGCATTTGGTTAACCATTTCGTGGTGCAGCAAGAATTGCTCGCCACCAACCTCTTCGATACAAGCTTTGAGGTGTGCCGAAAACTCTGGAAGAACTTTGTGAACTACCGGGCAGTTGAGCAATTGGCCGGCTAAGAAATTGTCGCCTGAGTCACGATCGTGCATTGCGACGGCCGAGGCTAGATGCCCACCGGCTGAAATTCCACCCACAAATACTCTCTTCGGGTCAACCCCTAGTCGACCCAACTGTGAGACAAACCAACGCAGTGCGTCAGTGCCGTCAACGAAAGGCGCCGGAAAGGCAACGCCGTTGATGGTCAAGCGGTAGTCAACTGCCAAAACCACAACTCCGCCGCGGTGTGCAACTTCGCGAGCAACCACATCAGATTCGTTTTGCCAAAGCCCACCCATACGGAAGCCGCCACCGTGAAACCAAACTAAACCAGCTGCACCAGGCTGAGCATTTTCTGGAATATAAAGGCGAACCGGAATGTCCACTTCGCGACCCTCGATGGTGAAATCTTCAGTGGTCACCGGTGGTGAAACATACTCAGAGATAGGTGCGTTGAATTTTGCCCATCGTTCTTGAGGGTCAGAGCCATCATCTTTCATGAACTGCCAACGCTCGGCAAAAAGTGGGTGTAAAGGCATCGCTAACTCTGCTTCTGATTGAAATTTCGGATGGTGTCTGACATGTACTTTACGCCAGCCGAAGAGGTGAATGCCCCATCAACCGGCAATTCAGCGCCACTGATGTAGCTCGCCATATCACTCAGTAAAAAAGCCACCGTTGCTGCAACTTCTTTTGGCTGTCCAACCCGTTCAAGTGGGGTTAGCTCGAGTTGAGTTTGCTTCATTATTGCGGGTGCGCTGGCGGTCATCGCGGTTTCAATGTAGCCGGGGTGAACAATATTTACCCGGATTCCCCTCGGCCCCAATTCGGTTGCTGCAACGTGAGTAAGCCCGCGAAGGCCCCATTTGCTGGCGGTGTAGGAAACCGTGTAGTGAGCGTTCAGTGCGGCAGCAGATCCGATGTTAACAATCGAACCACCTTCGGTCATCAGGGGGGCTAGTGCTTGAATACCGAGCATTGGGCCGGTCAGGTTAATTCCGATCACCCGGTTCCAATCGTCTACTTTCATTTCACCGAGTCGAGCTCGAAATGGAATTCCGGCGTTGTTTACCAGGCCGTGAATCGGGCCAAGTTTTCCGGCAAATTCTGCTAGCGCCAACCAATCCGTCTCACTGGCTGCATCGAGTTTGCGATAGTGCAACTTGCCCGTTTTGCCTGCCCCAACCTCTCTAAGTTCTGCTGGCACATCTTCGGCCAAATCGCTCGCAATAACAGTTGCTCCTGACGCTAATAGCAGCTCAACTTCGGCCATGCCCTGGCCACCGCTGGCTCCGGTGATAACTATGGTTTTGCCGGCAAGGCCAGGTAGGGCAGCGGTTGTTGACACTATTTCACCGGTTCTTTTCTATCCAGGATTTCAATGAGGTTTCCTTCGGGGTCGGCAACGAAAGCAAAACTTACACCTTGCTCCGGTGCGGGTTGTGGTGCTGAAATTGCTGTTGCCCCCGCGATGATCAAATTGTCGAAAGCATTCTGCGTGTCATCAACGCGAAGTGCAATGTGACCGTATCCTCTGGTGAGTAGCGCAGCCGCCGGGCTTTCAGCCTGCAAGCCGGGCTCTGAACCTTTACGCTCAAGTAACTCAATTACCAGTCCTTGATCGTCAACCAGAAAACAACCTCGTAAATTTAGCTGCTCGACTTCAAATGAATTTGTGGCACGTAGGTTCAGTGCCATGGTGTACCAGGCAACCTGGGAGTCTAGATCGGCGACGCTCAGGCCAATGTGATCAAATTTCAAGAAATTCACCGACACTTCTAGTCGTGTGGGCCGTTATGCATGAGGCCAGATCGAATGCCTGGAACCAACTGCACCAGCTCTTCAGTAAATTCACCGTCTACCAAAATAAATGCCATGCGAGCAACCTTGTCGCTTCGGTTTGCCCAGGCATGGTCGGTGCCACGCTGAATAACTACATCGCCTGCTTTCAAAAGAACTTCACTCTCGTCTAGCACTAAAAAGATTTCGCCTTCGAGCACAATTCCGTAGTCGATTGATTCGGTGCGGTGCACTGGAGATTGATTGCCAGACTCGTTTATAAAACCCGGAAAGAACTCGTTGATTCGAATTTTGGTGCCATTAGGCTCGGGGGGCACCCGCAGAGAACGCTCGGTGGGTTCGTTGGGTTCAATTGCGCTAACCGGTGCTGGTGCCGCATCGGTATTCCAGATTTCGTAAAATCCAACCCCATCTTGCGGCATTATGCGGTGCACTGGTACCGGCCCATCAGAAAGCACTACAGAGACACCATTTAGATCGTGACCGGTTACTACTCTTCGCGGAACGTTTTCCGACGGAAGCTGTTTTAGTTCAGACATCTTGGCTCCTGAATTCGCGTCTTTGCTTGAATCAACTTAGAGCAGAGCAATTATCGGTGTTGAGTTTGGTGACGGATAGCAACTATTCGCTTGAGTCATAACAGAGCAGATTACGTAACCACACATGAGCAACGTCACTATTTTTCGATGGATGCCACCAGAGTGTTTCAATCAATGGAACCTGATCAAACGGTGTGGGTACAGAGATTACTCTGGTCGATTTAGGTAGGTGATTAAAGATTTTGCTCGGAACGATGGCAACCATGTCGCTTCCTGAGACCACCGATTCGAGCGGTAAAAAACTTGTGGTTTTTATTCGAGCTTTGCGAGTAAAGCCAAGCTCGGCGAGTTTTCTATCGTGCGGCAAAAGATGGCCTCGCCCGAACCCACACACCGCATGCGGCAATTGAGTGAAGGCATCCCAGCTAATCGAGTCACCATCAAGTGCTGGATTGTCTCTATCTATCATCAGCACGTAATGATCCTTGAATAACAACTTGCTTTCGCCTTGAATGCCGATGCCCGGCACAGCGACTAAAAAGTCATTATTGATCAGGTCTTTACCGCTCTCGATTGCGTCCTCTGGAAGCGGTACCAAGTCAATTCGAACATTCGGAGCCTGCTCCAAGGCTCTTTCGATTCGTTCTTTTAGTTCTAGTCCGGCGAAATCACTGAGTGCGATTCTGAATCGCCGCGATGTGGTGTTCGGGTCAAAATCTTCCTGAGTCATCAGGGCCGTTTCAATGGCAGGGATTGTGGCCTGAAGCTGAGGCAATATAAGTCGTGCCATTGGCGTAAGTTCGTAATTTCGACCGATGCGAACTAAAAGCTCGTCGCCAAATTGAACCCTCAATCGCGCGAGAGCCGAACTCATCGATGATTGCCCAACTGCAATCCGTTCACCTGCTTTTGTAACGTTGGCCTCTTCCAGCAATGCACGCAAGGCAACCAGAAGGTTGAGGTCTTTGCCGTTGAAAGTCACGGTTAACTCCGTTGGTTTCGGTGAATGGTATAGATACTATCCGTCAGACTGTGGGCCCGCACCAGCCGACTTAGCCATAGTCTGTCGATAGAAATTCACTCGACGAGGAGTATCTGTGGGTCGATTAACGGGCAAAGTAGCCCTCATAACCGGCATCGGCGGAGGCATGGGCCGCGAGGCTGCACTTCGTTTTACTGCCGAAGGCGCCAAAGTAGTTGGCTGTGATCTATTCGAGGAAGGCGCCAATGAGACTGTCCGTTTAGTTCAAGAGGCGGGCGGTGAGATCACAAATTTTGCACCGGTGAATTTGGCTGACGCAGCTGAAAGTGCCAGGTGGGTTAATCAAGCACTCGCCGTATACGGCGGAGCCGACATTCTTTACAACAATGCCTCTACTCCTAAATTCGGCAGCATTGAAGACCTTTCAATTGACGACTGGAATTTCGTTATCGACAACGAACTAAATCTTGTTTTCTACACCGTGAAGGCAATTTGGCCGCATTTTCAAAACAACGGCGGGGTGGTGCTAAACATTGGGTCAATAGCCGGCACGCGTGGAGTTGAGTTTATGAACCAAAACGCTCACGGCACCGCAAAGGGGGGCGTCATTTCACTCACCCAGCAGCTGGCCGCCGAAGGTGGAAAATACGGGATCAGAGCGGTTTGTATTAGCCCAGGTTTTATTGTGACCCCTTCGACCGCTTGGTTGGTCGAGTCGGGTCCAGAGCCATTTAAGCAAAATATTGCACGTATCCCGCTTGGCAGGGTTGGGCAGCCCTCAGACATTGTCAATGCTGCGGTTTTTTTGGCATCTGACGAAGCAAGCTGGGTAACGGGCATCAACCTGGTCGTTGATGGCGGAGGAACGGTTCTAGGATGAGCAATTTCACAGGTCAATTTTTCAACTCAGATCACCCGGATTTCGAAGAGGCGGCAGTCGGCCGAGTATTCAATGGGCGTCGTCCAAGTGCAGATGAGCGCAGGCCGGTGGCCGTACTTTTTGCTGAAACTGATCAAGATGTGCAAAACGGCGTTCGTTATGCCAGGGCACATCAGCTCAGGGTTGCCGTCAGGTCGGGCGGCCACTCATGGGCTGCCTGGAGCGTTCAGAACGGTACCTTGCTCATTGACTTGAGCAAAATGCAACAGATTGAATTTGATGAAAGTACCGGGATTGCAGTAGCAAACCCTGCCGTAAAGGGCGGTGAGGTTCTCGAGCCATTCTTAGCCACCAAGGGAAGATTTTTCAACGGCGGGCATTGTCCAACGGTTGGAATCGGTGGCTTCTTGCTGCAGGGCGGTCAGGGTTGGTGCGCGCGCGGCTGGGGTTGGGCTGCCGAAAGCGTGGTCGCGGTAGATGTGGTTACTGCTGAAGGTGAAATCATTCGAGCCGATGCCACTCAAAACCAAGACCTCTACTGGGCAGCGCGGGGTGCTGGTCCTTCATTTCCCGGAGTGGTTTTGCGTTTTCATTTGCAAACCCGAGAGCGTTTCAAGCACGTCGGACATTCAGTTCAGATTTACGCAATTGAAGACTTTGCGCCTGTAATGAAGTGGATGTATTCATTACATAAATCGATTGCAGCCAACGTAGAAATCGTGTGCGTTAGCCAAACCATGTCTTTAGATGATGGCCAAGTTCCGAAACGGGTGTTAATCGTGAGCGGCCTTGCACTCGCTGAATCGGTTGAAAATGCCGATGAGGTACTAGCCCCATTCCAAAGTTGCCCAATCATCGATCGAGCCTTGGTCAACATTCCACACAAGCACTCCTCGCTGGCTGAGCAAAAAGAGGATCAGATTCGGGCCAATCCAGAACATTGGCGATACTTCGTTGACAACATTTGGGTGGATGGCGAACACAGCCAGGTAGTCGAAAAAATTGAGCCTCTATTCGCCGATTTGCCAGAGCCAGCAGGTTTTACAATTTGGTTCTCAATGGGGCCCGTTCGAGAACTGCCAGATATGGCTCTTTCCTTGCAGTCTGAGGCCTATGTCGCCACCTATTTAGTTTCGCAAGACGAGGCCAATGATGATGTGAACCGAAGTTGGCTAACCGAGACTATGAAAAACGCCGAGCCCGTAACCTTAGGTCAATACCTCGGTGATTCAGACATGACCAATAGGCAACTCAAGTTCATGACGGAGTCAAATTTCGCCAAACTTCAGCAAGTGATTGGTGAATACGATCCGGAAGGCATCTTTGTGCGATATCTTGCAAAAGACTCTTCGACTGTGAATAGAAATCACTGGCGGTTATAGTGATTTTTTGTGAATGACCTACGCAGAATTGACGTCAACCTAATTGTCGTTCTAGATGCGATACTCGCCGAGCGCAATCTGACTCGCGCTGGAGATGCTGTAGGCCTTTCGCAATCAGCAGTAAGTGGCGCCCTGAACCGTCTGCGTCAGCAATACTCGGATGAGTTGCTAGTGCGATCTGGCCGCGGTTTTGAACTCACCGATAAAGCTAGAGAATTACAGCCTCTAGTAACCAAAGCTATGCAAGAAATAGAGCGGCTTTATAACATCCTGCCCGAATTTGATGCGCAAAATGCCAACCGAGTTTTTACCATCGCCACATCTGATTACGTTCTCTCGATACTGTCGAAGCCGCTACTAGAGATGCTCAAAGATGAAGCCCCTGGAGTTGACATTTCGTTTGAGGTGTTGCCAACGGTAAACGGAATAAGCCAGATTGATCTGCTGCGCCGTGATGTGATGATTGCAGGTGTTGGCACCGGAATAGCCGGGAAACGCAAATCTTTGTTTAGTGATCGATTCGTCTGTCTTGTTGATGCGAAAAACCCAAGGCTCCGACAGAATGCTCTCTCGCTCAGTGACCTTGAAGAGCTGCGCATGGTGCGGTCATCGTTCGGCGAAACAATAGTAACCGGAGTTGACCAATGGCTTTCAGAATCTGGAGTCGTGCCAAAAGTATCCGAATCTGTGTTTGGTTTCTTGCCTGTGCCCTACGCCGTGGCTAACTCGACGAAGTATGGAATTTTGCCAGAGAAGTTGGCGAGAAAATATGCCGATGAACTTGGTTTGGTTATTGCCGAAACGCCGTTGCCTAAAAATATGTTGATCGAGGCTGTGCACTGGCATCCTTCTAAGACTCAAGATCCTGCAATTATTTGGCTCGTCGATCTACTGCGCAGAACTGCTGAAAAAATTGAGACAGAGAGCGACGAATAGGCCTAGAGCCCTTTTGTTATCTG
Organism: Actinomycetota bacterium; assembly: GCA_041180285.1. Classification (GTDB taxonomy): domain Bacteria; phylum Actinomycetota; class Actinomycetes; order Actinomycetales; family Microbacteriaceae; genus Rhodoluna. The sequence continues at coordinate 25,133 of JBEGRV010000008.1, read as the reverse complement.
GTTGTTATCAAAATTACTAACTATCGATTTCATCGATACTTACTGGGCAAACGTGTGGTGCTAATTTGACCTTACGCATCGACAACGCTGTCTAAGGCACCAAATATTTTGGACCCTAGGTGGCATTAACTCAGGAGTTCTAATGTTTGCAAAAGGCACCAAGCGCGTACTCACTGGCATTGCAAGTGTGGGTCTAATAGCGGCGACATCTTTTACCTCGGCAGCACCTGCATCTGCAGCAGGCGACACCGTGGCGTTTTCGCCGATGAGTTTCCAGATCCCAGCTCTTGCTGGAATGTTTGAGGGATTCAAGGGTTATGGCGGTTCTCAAGGGCTAAACGTAATCCAGGCTCCTGATGCCAACTTCGACCCCACCAAACAGAAGCAAGACCTCGAGTCACTAATTACAAACGGCACCATCAAGGGTTGGTGGTCACTCGCTGCTGGAGACCCACAGGTATTGAAGTCGACACTCCAGAAGGCTCAAGAAAAAGGCATCGTAGCGGTTGTTAACGGTGTGCCTAAAGACTACGGTTTCAGCGGAATGCAACCGGGTATTACTTTTGCTCGTATCAACTACGAATATGAGGGCAAGCAAATGGGCCTCGAAATGGCTCGCTGCATGAACTCTCTGAAGCAATCATCGGGCACCGTAATTTTCGGGGCAAACCCTGCAGGTACAGCCGGCAAGGCTGAAATGGAAGGTGAATTCAAAGCTGCTTTGGCGAAATACGCACCAAAAGTGAAAATTGTTCGTTCAGTTTTGCTCACTGGTGATCGTGCAAAGCAGCAGACCGCAGTGCGCAGTGCGATTCAAGCATCTCCAAAGGCGATTGGCATTGTTGCCTTCACTGATGAAGGTGCACTGGGTGCTGTTTCGGCAGTAAAAGCGGCCGGTAAAAAACCAGCTAACTACTGCATCGTCGGCGCCGGTGGTGGAGACGAGGCTATTGCGGCGGTCAAGGCCAACAACATTCACGCGGTAGCGAAACTCAACTTTGAAGCTGACCTGAAGCAGACCGTTGACACTCTAATTGCGATGATTAAGAACCCGAAGGCCAACGGCAAGCAGCTCTCGGTTCCTCTAACCATCGTCAAGTAACCAATGAAATTGTGATTCCCCTCAGGTATTTCCCCTGAGGGGAATCACAATTTCTTTCCCGACTTATCTCGAAGAAGCCCTATGAAAAAATTAGATTCACTCTCACTCTTGGTGTTCGTTAGAAACTGGGGAATCACCGTACTTTTGGTATTGCTTCTGGCTCTATTCTCGATTTGGGCGGCGCCGGTCTTTGGCACCCTCGATAACTTCAGCCTCATCTTGGGAAATGCGTCCATCGGCGCAATATTTGCAGCAGCCATCGCGATGGGGGTTTTCTCAGGTGCCCTAGACCTATCGGTTCCAGGCACTGCAGCCATCGCCGGTATCACAGCGGGCTTGATGATCAATGCTGGTCAGCCAGTTCCAATTGCAATCGCCGCTGCACTGATTGTGGGCATTGTGATTGGGGCTTTCAACGGTCTAGTTTCGCTGACCGGGCTGAATCCGCTGGTGGTAACAATCGGCACTCTCTCAATAACTTCAGGAGTGGCAGCAATCCTCACCGGAGGCATGCCGCTATACGGGCTCGAAGTATTAGCATTCATGGGTACCGACACCTACTTCAAAATTGGAACAGATGGGGAGGTGTTTGCAGGCATTCCAGCAACCTTCTTTGTCGTGCTGATTGTTTACGTGCTGGGTACGATTTTTCTCACGAAAACCCGCGGAGGCGTTCGTTTTTTGGCTGCCGGTGGAAACGCCGAGGCGCTTCGTCGAGTCGGTGTAAACGCAAATCTTTATCGAGTTCTGGGTTTTGTACTTTCAGGTTTGTTGGCGGCTCTTGGTGGTTTGGTCACAGCCGCTTACACCTCGGGTGCTTCGCCGGCTGCCGCCACCGGAGTGCTGTTTGATGGGCTAACAGCCGTTGCTCTTTCCGGAATTTCTCTGGCCGGTGGGCGAGGCAGCCTCCCTAAAGTTTTGGTGGGTGCCCTGGTTATCGCAACCATCGCCAGCGGGTTACTCATCCTCAACATCGAACCGTTCTGGACTGTGGCAATCACAGGCGTGATGTTGATCGCTGCGCTGGCCGGCGAGCACGCGATCGGCAAGGCAGTTGCCAAAAAAGCCGTGACAAAATCAACGGTCTCGGCCCACAAAGAATCGAAGTAACCAAATGACTACAGCTGCACTTAATTTAGAGTCGATCGACCTTCACTACGGGTATGTGAAGGCGCTCGATGGAGTCAATTTCAAAGTAATGCCTGGCGAATCAGTAGCCTTGCTCGGCGATAATGGTGCTGGCAAGTCAACCCTGCTGAAAGTAATGTCGGGTGCGCATCGTCCAACCAGCGGAAAAATTACAGTTCATGGTGACCACCTTGAATTTCATTCGCCACGAGACTCTGCTGCTGCAGGTATCGAAATGGTTTATCAAGACCTGGCGCTGGTAGATGCCCAAGATAGTGCGACAAACTTACTGCTTGGCCGAGAAATCTTAAGACGTGGCCCACTTGGTTGGATTGGTTTTATTGATCGAAAGAAGATGGTCCAAGAAGCCGATGCTGAAACCGATCGCCTCGGAGTAAAAATTGCTAACCTAACTCGCCCGGTTGAAATGCTCTCTGGTGGCCAACGGCAGGGAGTCGCTTTGGCTCGCGCGGCGGTCCGAGTAACGGGTAAAGCCAACGGAATTTTGCTCCTCGATGAGCCAACTGCAGCACTCGGCTATGAGCAAAAAGTTATGGTGGAGAAACTCATCCAACGCCTGTCGTCAGAAGGAATCGCTGTTGTATTGGTTACTCACGATTTGCCTTTAGCCTTCAACGCCGCGCATCGCATGGTAGTGCTAAATAGAGGCCGTAAGGTTTGCGACGTCAAAACTAGTGACACTACCTACGAGCAAATTGTTGGCTACATCACAGGAGCTCTACCCGCCCAAGTGGGCATGTAGCAACTATCGCTTTTCGGTCAGGCGCTCCAAAATTTTGACGTGTCCTGGCTCAAGTTCGTCAAGGCTGTTGACCCCAAGAAGTTTCATTGTGCGCGTCATTTGGGCTTGCAAAATCTCGATGGTTTTGTCAACGCCTTCTCGTCCACCAGCCATCAATCCATATAAATAAGCGCGACCAATGAGGGTAAAGGTTGCCCCCTTGGCGATCGAAGCGATGATGTCGGCTCCATGCATGATTCCGGTGTCTACCCAAACCTCAGCATTTTTGCCCACGGCCTTCACTGTCTCAGGCAGTAAGTGGAATGGAATCGGCGCGCGGTCGAGTTGGCGGCCACCGTGATTTGACAGCAGGATCGCATCGGCACCGGCCTTCACAGCGAGTTTGGCATCCTCAACATTCTGTATGCCCTTCACCACCAGCTTGCCTTTCCAATGCTGACGAATCCATTTCAGGTCGTCAAAGGTGACGGTGGGGTCAAACATCTTGTCGAGTAGTTCAGCTACTGTGCCGTTCCATGAATCAAGCGATGCAAATTTCAATGGATCGGTGGTCAAGAAATTGATCCACCATTCGGGGCGCGGTAGGGCGTTGATTACTGTGCCCAAAGTGAGCGCCGGCGGAATGGTCATACCGTTGCGTTTGTCGCGAAGTCGCGCACCAGCCACGGGCACGTCAACGGTGAGCATTAGGGTGTCGAAACCTGCAGCTTGTGCGCGCTCAACCAGAGCCATGCTGCGCTCGCGGTCTTTCCACATGTAAAGCTGAAACCAGTTGCGACCATTAGGGGCTGCGGCAGCAACTTCTTCGATCGAGCGGGTGCCCATGGTCGATAGTGAAAACGGAATTCCGGCAGCCTCAGCCGCTTGTGAACCGGCAATTTCACCCTCGGTGTGCATCATGCGGGTAAAGCCTGTTGGTGCAATTCCAAATGGCATCGCAACTCGCTTACCAAGCACATCAATGCTTAGATCGGCAGTCGAAACATCCCGAAGCACTCGTGGCTGAAACTCTATGTCTTCGAACGCCTGGCGGGCGCGAGCCAACGAAAGTTCGTCGTCAGCCGAGCCATCGGTGTAGTCAAACGGAGCCTGCGGAGTGCGACGCTTTGCAATGTCGCGAAGGTCGTAAATGGTTAGGGCTGCATTTAGCCGACGGGTTTTGCCGTTCAGCACCGGCGGCTTAAATCGCATTAGTTGCGCTAAGTCTTTTGGGTTTGGAAAGCGTCGCTGAATGTTGCCCATTGCTAGTTCTTTCTCTCGATGAAGTGTGGGTTAGCCACTTTAATTTCGTAGCGACCGTGGCTAAGTTCACTGCCGTTGGCAGCATCTTTACCGTTTACGGTGATTATTGAGGTTGGGCTAACTGGGAGGTCGAGTACCGCTGTGGTGCCGAATGGAACCTCAAGCTGCATGGCAAGCTCTACCGAGTTGTAAAGGTAGGTAACTTCAACTTTGCCGAAGCCGGTATTAATGTGTGCCTTCGCGCGGTCGATAGCATCAATAAGTTTCGGTGCAACCTTGACCTTTGCATAACCTGGTTCAAGCGAACTCAATCCAGCAACGTTTCGGTAGACCCAGTCGATGACAGCACCGTAGGCATAGTGGTTGAACGAAATCATCCCATCTCCCGAGCCTTCGGCCTTTTCTTTCAAACCACCGTCGTTGATTGATCCATCTGGATAAATTGCGTTCCAACGTTCCCAAATAGTGGTCGCGCCAACGCTGATTGGGTATAGCCAAGACGGCATTTCGGTGCGCAGCAACATCTGGTAGGCCTCTTCTATGTGGCCAAACTGCGATAGCGCGTCGAGAATAATTGGCGTGCCTAGGAAGCCGGTTGAAATTCGACCGCCAGTTTCGCGCACCATTCTGGCCAGACCATCTGCCACACGCTCAATTTCAGCGGATGGGGCGATGCCAAAAATTAGCGACATGGCGGCTCCAGTTGGGGTTGCCACCGCCGCCTCACCTAGTTCTGCCCAGAGGGCTGCCGAGATTTCATCGGCAAGTGCCAAGTACTGGGCGTGGTGAGCCTCGTCACCGACCAGGGCTTCAACCTGAGCCTGCAGGCGTGCAACATAAACGATGTATGCGTTGGCAACAAACTGGCCAGAAACCTTAGCCGCCCAAGGTTGGTCGTTGGGGGCGTCTGGGTCAAGCCAGTCGCCAAGCTGCATGCGAGGTGGAATCAGCGCCCCAGCGCGTTGGGTGTCGACGTAGGCCAGCCAGTCACGCATCGATGACAGCTGCTGATGCAAAATTTCAGCGTCTCCATATGTTTGGTAGAGCGCCCAAGGCACCACAATTGCGGCATCGCCCCAACCGGCCTCGCCTTGCACCGGGAAAGGCGAGGGAACAATTTTTGACTGCATGGTTAGCAGATCTGGAACAACCATCGGAACGAAACCAATTTTCTTCTGCTCAATGGCCAGGTCTCTGAGCCACGAGGTGAAAAAGGCGTCTGCATTTACCAGAGTTGTGGCTGCGTAGATAAATGCCTGTGCATCACCGGTCCAGCCGAGGCGTTCATCGCGCTGCGGGCAGTCGGTTGGAATCGAAACAAAGTTGTCGCGCAACGACCAGAGCACATTGCTGTGCAATTTGTTTAGCTGGTTGTGCGAGCTAGTGAAGTGTGAGCGGTCAGCGTTGTCGCTGGTGATAGCGATTGCGGTTGCCGAAATTAGCTTGGCGTTGGTGACCACCTCGGCATATTGAAAACCGTGGAAGGTGTGCTTCGGTTCAAATTTGAAGACACCGTCTTCACCAAGAATGTATTCGTCGGTTGCTTTTGCGCTTCGAAGAGCTGCGGTGTGCAACACATTGTTGGGTTCCAGCACCTCAGCGTGACGAATGGTTACTTTGTCGCCACGTTTACCTTCGACCTCTAGTCGCACCCATCCTGAAATATTTTGGTTTGCGTTTAGCAGTGTGCGGCCATCGAGCTCGGTGACACCCATCGGTAGTTCAAGTTTGACTCGCACTGGTGGAAGGTTGGCCGGCTCGAGCACCGACTTGTCGAAGGCCTTGGCGGTAGCACCCACCCAGCCGCTGTCGTCGAAGCCAGGCTTGCACCACGCCTTCGGGGCCTTGGTGTAGTCGATGGTGGTGCCGTCGTAAATTGAAGCCAGGCGCACACCGCTCTCGTGCGTTTTCCACTCTGTACCCGTGGCGATAATTTGGGTGCTGCCGTCAGCGAAGGTTAGTTCAAGCTGGCCCAAAAACGCGGTCTCCTCACCGTAGTTGTTGTAGAGGTTTTGGAAACCAAATTTGCCACGCCACCATCCGTCGCTGAGTAAGGCCCCGAGAGCATTTTCGCCAAGCTGAAGGTTTGGCAGTGCATCGTAAGTTTCAACCAAAATACGCTCGTGATAGGCAGTCCAGCCCGGAGCCAAAATGCTGTTACCAACTTTTTTACCGTTTAGCATGATGTCGAAAACGCCGTGTGCAGTGGCATACATGCGGGCCTTGACCGGCATGGTCTCAAGCTTGAAAGTGGTTCGAAGCAGCGTTGAAGGATCAGCAGCTTTCGATGCATCGCCGATTGCTACTCCGGTGAAGTCGGTGCCCTTGGTCAGACCAACCTCGTGCACCAGTGGCTTTGACCACTCAGACCAGCCAATTTCAGTCTCGATGCGAACCTGGAAGTGCCAAGTCTCGCGAGACTTGCTTGGTATCACCGGTGCTTCAACCCACTGCGATTCAGCCCCACGGTGTTCAACCAGCGCATAGCCCTCATCGAAAGCACCGTTTTCAGCCGCACGCAATTCATAACCAAGCTGCGTCGTGCCGGCCGGCGCTGAAACCTGCCAACTCAACTTCAGCTCTCCGGCAGGTAGGCCGAGCTGGCCGACTGGGAATTGGCTGTTGAGTGCGCTAACGCGAACCTGAGGGTTGGTGGTCATCATTTCTCGTTTCTTGGTTGGTAGATCTTCGTCGATACTGACCGTGCGACAAATTCTCGCTGAGCCTCAATGCTGTCATCGATTAGACCGTGGGCAGCCATCTGGCTGGCGATGTTACCCATTGCCGTGGCTTCGACTGGGCCGGCAATCACCTTGCGTTTGGTGGCATTCGCTGCCAGTTGATTAAGCAGTTCGTTCTGGCTGCCGCCGCCGACGATGTTCAGGGCGGTGATGTTGCGACCGGTGATTTTTTCAAGTTCGGCCAAATGAGTTGAATACGAATTTGCGAGCGAATCAAGAATGCAGCGGGTGATAGCCGCGGGTTCGCCACTGATGCTCTGGCCGTTGCGAGCCAGTTGCGACTGGATTCGAGCGGGCATGTCACCGGGCGCTGAAAACTCGTGGTCATTTGGGTCAATCAGTGGCTGTGGTCCGATTTTTTCGGCGTCGGCGAGCAGCTCTGCGTAGCCACTAAAGCGACCCTGCTTTTCCCAAATCGATACCGACTCTTGAAGCAGCCAAAGCCCGGTGATGTTCTTTAAGAAGCGGATGCGATTGCACACCCCCAGCTCATTGGTGAAGTTTGCTGCCTTGACCTCTGGAGTTAGCAGCGGCTGGTCGAGTTCAAGCCCGAGCAGGCTCCAGGTTCCGCTCGATAGATAGGCGCCCCAGCTGTCTAGTTTTGGCACACTCAAAACCGCCGAGGCAGTGTCGTGCGAACCCACCGCAGTAACCACTGTGTTTTCTAGTGCGCTGCAGGTTTTGAACTTTGGCAATAACTGGCCTAGTTGCGCACCGGGATTAACCAGTTCGGTGAACAATTCGCGTGGGTAACCCAGGGTGTCGATGAACTCAAAATTCCATTCACTAGTGGTGGCATCGAGCAGGCCGGTGGTTGAGGCATTGGTTCGTTCGGTCACCGCTTTACCCGTCAGCAGGTAGGCAACCAGGTCAGGAATCAACAGCAACATTTTGGCCGCCGCTAGGCCATCCGGGTTTTGCAGTTGCTCGGCAGCAACTTGATAAATGGTGTTGAACGGCTGAAACTGCAACCCGTTGCTGGCAAATTGCTGATCGGGTGAAATTTGGGCATTCACCGATTCGACACCGAGTAGGTTTCGCTCGTCACGATAGTGATGTGGCTGACTTAGCAGCTCTCCGTTTGCACCAATAAGGCCGTAGTCAACTGCCCAGCTATCGACCCCAACGCTGACAACCTCGCTACCGATCGAGTCAGCGAGGTCACCGAGTTGGGCTATTCCATCGACGATTGCCGTGAACAGCCCATCGAAATCCCAAAGCAGCGAACCGTCGGTTTGAGGCTTTGGACCGTTTCCGAAACGCGAAACTTCTCGAAGGTCGCAAGTGCCGTCGCTAACCAGCGCGGCAATTACTCGACCTGAAGATGCCCCCAGGTCGATAGCTCCGAAAACCTTCACGTTGTCGCTCATACTTAACGGATGGTGCCTAGCGTAAGAACGCGGCAGCAACACCGGCATCAACTGGAATGTGCAGGCCAGTGGTGTGGGTTAGCTCTCCAGCGGTAAGGGCAATAACCGCATTAGCTACAGTTTCGGGCAATACTTCGCGCTTCAAGATGGTTCGCTGCGCGTAGTACTTACCAAGGTCATCTTCTTTCACGCCGTAAACTTTGGCTCTTGATGCACCCCAGCCACCGGCGAAAATGCCTGAGCCGCGAACCACTCCATCAGGGTTGATGCCGTTTACGCGCACTCCATGTTCGCCAAGTTCGACCGCAAGCAGGCGAACCTGGTGAGCCTGGTCGGCTTTGGTTGCTGAGTAAGCAATGTTGTTTGGCCCAGCGAATACGGAGTTCTTGGACGAAATATAAATAATGTCGCCACCCATTTTCTGGTCGATCAATATTCGTGCCGCTTCTCGAGAAACCAAGAATGAGCCTCGAGCCATCACATCGTGCTGCAGATCCCAGTCGGCCTGAGTGGTTTCCAGAAGTGGTTTTGAAAGCGAGAGGCCGGCATTGTTCACAATGAGGTCGACTCCGCCGAAAGCAAGAACCGCCTCGTTGAGCGCGGCCTTGATGGTTGCCTCTTCTTTAACGTTGATGGCAACCGCAATTGCGTTGTCTCGACCAAGTGATTCGGCGACTGCCTTGGCGGCATCAAGGTTGAGATCAGCAATCACAACGCATCCGCCTTCGGCAACAATGCGCTCGGCAATCGCTTTACCAATTCCACTTCCGGCACCGGTAATGAAAGCAACTCGCGTTGCCAGAGGCTTTGGCTTTGGCATGCGCTGTAGTTTTGCCTCTTCAAGCGACCAATATTCGATGTTGAATTTTTCGGCGTCAGAAATTGGGCTGTACTTAGAAATTGCCTCGGCACCGCGCATCACGTTAATGGCGTTGATGTAAAACTCTGAAGCCACGCGAGCAGTTTGCTTATTGGCGCCGAAAGAGAACATGCCAACGCCCGGAACCAAAATAATGGCAGGGTCTGCTCCACGCATCGCCGGTGAGTTTTTGTCGGCGTGCTTTTGGTAGTAGCTGGCGTAATCGGCGCGGTACTCGGCGTGAAGTTTTTCAATTCGAGCCTTCACCTTGTCGAGCGGGGTGTTTGCCGGAAGGTCAACAACCATCGGCTTCACTTTGGTTCGCAAGAAGTGGTCAGGGCAGCTGGTGCCTAGTTCGGCTAGCTTCTTTAGCTTCGCGCGTGACATAAATTCGAGCACCACAGCGTCGTCGGTAAAGTGGCCAACCATCGGTTTGTCGGTTGACGCGATGCCACGAAGTAGCGGTGCAAGATCAGCTGCACGCTGGCGACGGAATGCTGGTTTGGCGGTTCCAAAGCCCTTTACCTTAGCTCCAAACGGATCTTTCGCTCCGTGCTGTTTGATGTAGGCCTCAGCGGTGCGAATAATCTCTAAAGAATTCTTTTCGGATTCTGCGGAGGTTTTGCCCCAGGCGGTAATTCCGTGGCCGCCCAAAATGCAGCCGATGGCCTGTGGGTTGTTGCGCTTAATTTCGGCAATGTCTAGGCCAAGCTGAAAACCAGGGCGACGCCAAGGAACCCAAACAACTCGGTCGCCGAAAATTTTCTTGGTTAGTTTTTCACCATCTTTTGCGGTGGCAATAGCAATTCCGCTGTCTGGGTGCAGGTGGTCAACGTGGTTGGCGTCTACCAGTGCGTGCATCGCAGTGTCGATGCTCGGGGCTGCTCCGCCTCGGCCGTGAAGGCAGAAATCAAAGGCCGCAACCATTTCATCTTCTCTTTCGAGGCCTGGGTAGACATCAACCAGGTGGCGAACTCGGTCAAGCTGAAGAACTGCTAGCCCCGATTCGGTGAGGGTGCCGAGGTCTCCGCCCGAACCCTTTACCCACATCAGCTCAATTGCCTTGCCCGAGACTGGGTCAATGCCGATGCCTTTAGCGCTGGTGTTTCCGCCGGCGTAGTTGGTGTTTTTGGGGTTGCTGCCCAAACGGTTTGAACGAGTGAGCAGGTCACTAACGGTCTTACTCTGGTTGTTTTTCATAAGTCTTAGGCTCCCCATCCGGCTTGCTGACCACCAACGCGGTCGGTTGCGATTTTGCGAAGGTAACCGCTCTGCTCGAAAGCCTTAATAGGGTCTGCTGCTAGGCCGTGACCCTCACGCCATTCAGCAAGCATCGGTCGAACGTCGGTATAAAAGGCATCCATCAAAATGTCGTTGGCCTTCAAAACATCCCCGGCACGCTGAGCCGCAGCAAGAGCTTCGCGATCGACAAGTAGCGCCTTCGCTGTCATGGTCTGAACGTTTAGCACCGAGCGAATCTGGCCAGGAATTTTGTCTTCAATGTTGTGGCACTGGTCGAGCATGAAGGCTACATCTGAATCGTCGCCGTAACCGTTTCCACGAATAACCTCAAACATGATTCGGAATAGTTGGAATGGGTCTGCGGCACCAACGATTAGGTCATCATCGGCGTAGAAGCGAGAGTTGAAGTCGAACGAGCCGAGCTTGCCCAGGCGCAACAGCTGCATCACGATGAACTCGATGTTGGTACCTGGGGCGTGGTGGCCGGTGTCTAGGCAGACGACTGCTCGTTCGCCCAGCGCTGCCACCTGCGCATAAGCGGTACCCCAGTCGGGTACGTCGGTGTGGTAGAAAGCTGGTTCGAAGAATTTGTATTCAAGCACCAGGCGCTGGTCGCCGCTTAGGCGTGCGTAGATTTTCTGAAGCGAGTCGGCCAAGCGGTCTTGGCGACCGCGAATGTCATCTTGACCGGGGTAGTTGGTGCCATCGGCTAACCAAATTTTGAGATCACGCGAACCGGTTTGGTTCATGATGTCGATGCAGTCGAAGTGGTGATCAATTGCCTTCTGTCGAATGCGGTCGTCAGAGTGAGTTATCGAGCCGAGTTTGTAGTCTTCCTCTTGGAAGGTGTTTGAGTTGATGGTGCCGAGTTTTACGCCAAGGCCTTCAGCGTGATCGCGCAGTTCTGAATAAGAGTCGACTTTGTCCCATGGAATGTGCAGTGCCACAGAAGGCGCAATGCGGCTGTACTTGTGAACCTGGGCGGCGTCCTCAATTTTTTCAAATGGGTTGCGCGGAACACCGGCCGAAGGGAAGACCCTGAATCGAGTGCCAGAGTTACCGAAAGCCCAGGATGGAAGTTCGATTGCCTGCTGGTCCAGCAGGGAAAATAGCTGCGCCTTTGCGGTCATTTTTTCTCCAGTGTTTGCGCCAAATTGAAGCGTTTCAAAAACATTAGTCGCAGACGTCCAAAAACGCCAAATTGCCAATATGATTAGCAGGTATTTCGAAATGGAGCATCGACGTGAATCGATCCAAACGCCGCCCGAGCATCTCAGATGTTGCCCGCCTTGCCGGGGTGTCAATCGGCACCGTTTCGAATGTGCTCAACACCACCGACAAAGTGAAGCCGGCAACCGTTGATCGTGTTTTGCAGGCAATTGAGCAGTTGGGTTTCGTGCGCAACGATGCCGCCAGGCAGCTCAAGGCTGGTAAGAGCCAGACCATTGGTTTGATCGTGCCCGACATTTCCAACCCATTCTTCACCGAGCTGGCTAGGGGTGCAGAGCAGCTTGGCGAGTCAGATGGTTACTCGGTGCTAATTGGTAACACGGGGCACGATGCTGAGCGCGAACGCGGCTACTTCAACCTCTTCGAACAGCAGCGCGTTGGTGGCATCGTTGTTTCACCAACCGAAGATGTCACCGAGCAGGTGGTTCAGCTGCGCAAGCGCGGCACCAATGCTGTTTTGGTAGACCGCAAAGCCGAGTCAAACATCTGTTGTTCAGTTTCAATGGATGACTTCGCGGGTGGAAAATTAGCCATGGAGCACCTGCTTGAGCAGGGGCACAGCGAGATTATTTTTGTTGGCGGCCCGGCTGATTTTCAGCAGGTTGCCGACCGCTTGGCCGGGGCTAAATCGGTTGTGAAAGCTTCGAAGGGGCGAGCAAATCTGAAGCACATCAAGACGGCTGAGCTAACGGTTTTGGCTGGTCGAGAAGTTGGTCAGCAAATTTCAGCAGAGAGCCGAAAAAACTGGCCTGACGCAATTTTTGCCGCGAACGATTTGTTGGCGGTCGGAATCCTTCAGGCCTTTGCATTTCAAGCAAAGGTGCGAGTTCCCGAAGACATCGCACTAATTGGCTACGACGATATTGATTTTGCCGAAACTGCAATTGTTCCGCTCAGTTCAGTACGGCAGCCGGCCAGCTTGCTTGGCGCAACCGCGGTCGAGCTGCTGGTTGACGAAGTCGAGCGCGGGCCGGCCCACAAGCATCGCCAGATTACGTTTCAACCCGAGCTCATCGTGCGCGAGAGTAGTTCAAAACCTGCTTCTGACTAGAAATTCAATTTTGAACGCACGTGCCTAAGCCAGCATTGTTAGTCCCATGAGCGTATTTCAGAACACAATTGCCCGGTCGGTTGAGCCTAGGGTCAGAGTTATCTGCGACAACGATTTCCAAGGCGATCCTGACGGATTGATTCAGTTAGCCCACTTACTGCTAAGTGACTCTGTCGATATCCGCGCAATCATCGGAAGCCACCTGGGTTCATATGATGGGGATGAAAATCCGTTTTATGATTTGCCAGCTCCAGAGGCTACCGGTCTGGGCCAGCTATTCAATCCATCCGCGCACGCTGCTGTCGTTGCCGCGAACAAGATAGTCGAGCTCTGTGCACTCACCAACTCGGTGCCAGTGCTCTCTGGCTCAGATAGCTCTATGGCCTCGGTAGCCGAAGCGGCTGATAGTGAAGGTGCTCGGTTTATCATCGCCGAGGCCATGCGCGATGACACTGACCTGCCGCTCTATGTTTTGTGTGGCGCTGGACTAACCTCGGTCGCAACTGCAATTTTGTTGGAACCTAGAATCGTCGGCAGGTTTACCCTGGTCTGGATCGGCGGCAGCGAGTATCCAGGAGTTTTTGTACCGAAGAACGCGCCCGCTTGCGAATACAACCTCAACACCGACATTACGGCCGCCCAGGTGGTTTTCAATCACTCAAATCTAGACATTTGGCAAATTCCTCGAGACGTTTATCGCCAGACACTGATAAGTAAGTACGAACTCATTATGCGGATGCGTTCGCAAGGAGAGCTTGGGCGGCATCTCTACGACTCGGTTTACGACCTGATTGATTTTATGGCTAAGGTCGGGGTTCACTCAGGCGAATCGTATGTGCTTGGCGACAGTCCGCTCGTGCTAGTTACGGCACTGCAGACAACGTTTGAACCAGACTCGGCATCTTCTTTCCATGAGATTCGACCATGCCCACGAATAAATGACGATGGAACGTATAACTTTGACGTTCCAGGACGAGACATTCGGGTTTACACGAGGGTCGACAACCGACTTATGTTTGAGGATTTCTTTTCGAAGTTAGCTTTTTTTGATCAAACACGAGGTTCAGTTGCCTAGTTCGGGTTTGTAATCTCGCGCATCTTCAACCGCAACCAAATATTCAAATTCTGGATTCAATACGCCTCTGAAGAAGGCCCGATGGGATTCCAACATGTCCCAGGTTGGATCGAGCAGCCACTGAACCTGCAGCCCATCTGAGAGCGCCAGTAGCGTGCGAGCCAAATCGCGAGGCTCGAGTTTTGGTTTCAGCATCCCCTCGTCTTTGAGCATCTGAAAGTATCCAGTTGAAATTTCTAAGACCTCTGCGTATCGATTCTTGAAGTAACCGTGAGCGGGATGTTTCGGCGAGGTCGATTCTGCAGAAAGAATACAAAACAGCTCGACGATACCTTTATTCGCAGTGTTGTACTCGATTAGTTCCAGCCAACGAAGAATGAATTTTTCGCCACTTTCAGCCGCATCGGTCATCAGGTTGTACTCGGTGCCCACGTCGCGGTAGTCGAGCACGGCGGTTAGTAAGTCGCCCTTGGATTTGAAGTGATGCAGTAAACCAGCTTCACTGATTCCAGCGCGTTCGGCGATCTGTCGAAGCGATCCGCCTCGGAAGCCTTCTTTAGCAAAAACTTCGAATGCCTTACTAAGAATGCTTTCTCTGCGTGCTTCACCAACCTGGTAGCTGCCTCTGCGTTTTTGCATAAAAATTCACCGCCTAATTTCTATGAATTGTAGACCCAGTTTTGTTTTGTTTCTTTAGGAAACAAATTGATAACGAATTGCCAAAACCGAGTGAACACTAGGTTTTCATCGGCTATGTTAGCGCTAACCACAAGTCATGGGGTTTGTGGTCCCAACCCATCCAGGAGACATTAATGAAAAAGTTCAAGGCAATTGCAGCCGTTATTGCTGCTGCTGCTCTGGCTATGGGTACTGTCACTGCATCGTCAGCAGCCGGCAGCACTCTAAAGCTAGGTGCGATTGGTGCACCAACCTCGGGTAGCTTCGCAGCTGACCAGGGTGCATACGGAAACTCGGTCTGGTACTACCAGGCTGTTTACGACACCCTTCTTCGCAAGAAAGAAGACGGCACCCTAGTTCCAGGTGTTGCCACTAAGTGGAGCTTCAACTCTTCACAGACCGTTCTCACCCTGACTCTTCGCTCAGGTATCAAGTTCACTGACGGCACCGCGCTAGACGCCAATGCAGTTGTTAAGAACCTCGTTGCCAACCGCGACAAGAACGGCCCTACCGCAAACTACTTGGCTTCAATGAAGTCTGCAGTCGCCAAGGGTGCCAACACCGTAGTGATCACCCTAAAGGCTAACGACCCTGCATTCCTAGAGTACCTAGCTGACACCGCAGGCCTTCTAGCCAGCCCTAAGTCAATCGGCAAGGCTTCTTCAAAGACCACTCCGGTTGGCTCTGGCCCATACATTCTTGACAAGAGCAAGACCCGCGCAGGTTCAACCTACGTGTTCAAGGCCAACCCAAGCTACTGGGACAAGTCAAACCGTAAGTACGACAACCTAGTTATCAACGTTTACCAAGACCCAACCGCTATGAGCAACGCGCTCAAGAGCGGTGCAGTCCAGGGTGGAAACATTCAGACTCAGTTCGTAAACACTCTTAAGGGTGCCGGTCTAAAGATGGCTAGCGGTTACCTAGACGCTCAGGGAATTTACTTCTCTGGCCGTACCAAGGGATGTATCGCTGACGTAAACGTTCGCCGCGCCATCAACAGCCTGTTCGACCGTGAGGCACTACTAGCTTCACTAAACAACGGCTTCGGTAAGGTAACCACTCAGTACTTCCCAACCACCAACCCTGGTTACGACAAAGCTCTAGACAAGAAGTACCCTTACAGCGTTAGCGCTGCCAAGGCATACATGGCCAAGAGTGAGTACCCTAACGGTTGCACCATCACCATGCCTACCCTTGCTCTTTACTTCGGTGAAGCGGTTTACACCATCATCAAGACTCAGCTAGCTAAGGCAAACATCACCGTGAAGGAAGTTGAAGAGTCATTCGGTACCTTTATCTCTAACCTTCAGGCACCTAAGTACGACGCTTACCTAATGATCTTCGAGCGCTCGTCAAACCCTTGGACCATGATCAACTTCATGATCGCCAAGAACGGTACCTTCAACAACGATGGTTTCGCTCAGCCAAAGGTTACTGCTCTCATCGACGAGTACAAGAACGCCAAGGCTTCAGAGCGTGCATCAGTTCTGAAGGAACTG
Source organism: Actinomycetota bacterium (assembly GCA_041180285.1). GTDB lineage: Bacteria > Actinomycetota > Actinomycetes > Actinomycetales > Microbacteriaceae > Rhodoluna. The sequence continues at coordinate 9,150 of JBEGRV010000008.1, read as the reverse complement.
AACTTCGAGCTGGTTGACCAGGCATGGTTCGCACCTTGGTATGCAATTCAGAGCAACTTTGCTCACAAGGGCATCACCGTGAAGTCTGCACAGGCTGGAAACGTTATTCCATTCCTGTACAACATCAAGTAACAAACAACTGGTTCAAAGCAGAGGGCCGGGCATGAGCCCGGCCCTCTGCCCAGTTGGCCATAACGGCAACCGGCGTTAATCGCCAACCCAGATAGGAAATCCAATTGCTAATCTTCGCTGCGAAACGTATCGCACACGGCCTAGTAATGCTGCTTTCAGTGAGCTTGCTGGCCTACTTCTTACTTTTTATCGGCTCAGGAAACGTAGCCCAGCTGATTCTTGGCCTGCAGGCCACCCCAGAACAGATCGCTCTCAAAAACGAAGAGCTCGGTCTGAACCGCCCTTTCTTTGAGCAGTTCATCACTTGGCTCCAGGGCGCCATCACACTCAACTTCGGTCAGTCATGGTCGATGGCAGAAACTGTAAATGAGGTTCTGTTCCCTCGCCTAGGTGTGACTCTTACTATCGTGGCATTGACCACCATCGTCGCTGCTTTAGTGTCAATCATCCTCGGAACTGCCGCTGCCCTATTCGGTGGCTGGATTGACCGGGTAGTTCAATTTTTCGGCCTTCTAGGCTTTGCTGTTCCAGGCTTTTTGGTTGCCTTCCTTTTGGTAACTCTGTTCGCAATTCAGATTCCTATTTTCAACGCCGTGGGATATGTTGACTTCGCTGAAAACCCGGGCGAGTGGGTTCGCTCCATCACACTTCCGGTCGCTGCACTTTCACTAAGTGCTGTTGCGTCTGTTTCACAACAGGTACGCGGTTCGGTTAAGGACGCACTCGGAATGGACTATGTGCGTACCCTTCGTACTCGAGGTTTGAGCTTCAAGCACGTTGTTTTCGTACACGTTTTGCGCAACGCGGCTGGCCCAGCGTTGGCCATTTTGGGCGTTCAGTTCGTTGGTCTACTGGGTGGTGCGGTATTGGTTGAGCAGATCTTCGCAATTCCTGGTCTAGGCCCATTCGCGGTTAGTGCAACGTCGCTAAGCGACATCCCGTCAATCATGGGTCTAGTTGTGGTTACCGCCATGGTGGTAATTGCCGTCAACCTAATCATCGATCTTCTAACCGCTGCACTTAACCCGAAGGTACGACTTTCATGAGCAACAAAAAAGTAGAAAAAGAAAGCCTGCTACGCAAGGTACTTGGCAACCCAAGCGGTTTCACAACCGTCGGTTTTATGCTGTTGGTGTTGGCCTACGGAATCATTGTTCCCCTGTTAAGCCCTTGGGATGCTACCGAGCCAGACCTTTATTCAATTCTCGGCGGCCCAAGTGAGACCCACCTATTCGGAACTGACAGTGCTGGCCGCGACGTGTTCACCAGACTTGCCTACTCAACCCAGTTCAGTTTGGCCACAGCAGCACTCGCTGTTGTAGTCGCATTGGCTATCGGAGTTGTCGGTGGTCTAATCGCTGGATACTTCGGTGGCTGGTTCGACAATGTTTCATCTTGGGCGACCTCGATCATCATGGCTTTGCCTGGTCTCGTGGTTTTGCTTGCCGCTATTGCCGTAATTGGCCCATCAATGTGGTGGGCAATGGCAATCTTCGGTGTGCTACTTTCCCCAGCATATTTCCGCCTCGTTTACACGACAGTGCGCGGTGTGCGCAACGAGCTTTATGTCGATGCAGCCCGTGTTTCTGGCCTGAGTGACTTCAGAATCATCGGCCGCCACATCCTTGGAGTGGTTCGTGCTCCGATCATTATTCAGACTGCAATCATCGCCTCAATCGCGATTGCCATCCAGTCTGGTATCGAATTCTTGGGCCTCGGCGACAAAGACACACCGAGTTGGGGAGCAATGCTAAACGATGCTTTCCGCAAGATTTACGAGCAGCCGCTGCTTTTGCTTTGGCCAAGCGCAATCATCGCTCTAGTCACGATCGCGTTGGTTATTTTCGCCAACACTGTTCGTGATGAGCTTGAGCGCACCGGTCCTCGCAAGAAGACGAAGGCTGGTTCAGTTCCAACTACAAACCAAGACAATTCAGTAGAGACCATCCGTCACGATGACAACGGTCGCGCAAATCAAACACCTCTCCTATCGGTCAATGAGCTTGCGGTCGGTTATCCAGACGGATTTGGCGGTATCAAGCGCGTCGTCAACAACGTAAGTTTGAACGTCAACCGCGGCGAGGTAGTGGGCCTAATTGGAGAATCTGGATCGGGTAAAACCCAAACCGCATTCTCGGTCTTAGGTCTGCTACCCGCCGGAGGCCGCGTTGTCGCCGGAAGCATTCAGTTTGACGGAATAGACCTGGTTGGTGCTCCAGAAAAGACTTACGACAAAATCCGTGGCGGTCGCATCAGCTACATTCCTCAGGAACCGATGAGCAACCTTGACCCATCGTTCACCATTGGCACCCAGCTCATCAAGCCAATGATGAAGGTTTTGGGTATTAACCGAAAGACCGCCCGAGAGCGAGCAATTGGATTGCTTGAGCGCGTGGGAATTCCAACGCCTGAACTCACCCTGAAGAAATATCCTCACGAAATTTCTGGTGGCCAGGCTCAGCGAATTCTTATCGCAGGAGCAGTTAGCTGTAACCCTGACTTGATCATCGCCGATGAGCCAACCACCGCACTTGACGTGACGGTGCAGGCCGAGGTTCTCGATTTGCTGCGCGATCTGCAGAAAGAAACCGGGACCGCCTTGCTGTTGGTGACCCACAACTTTGGTGTGGTCGCAGACCTTTGCGATTTCATCAACGTCATGAAAGACGGCGCGATCATCGAAGCAGGTCCGGTGCTAGACATCTTCGAGCACCCGCAGCACGACTACACCAAGTCATTGCTCGACTCAATTCTTGAAGGCGGCCCAGCCCGCGAAGACTATGAAATTTCGAAAGGCAACTAATTATGTCGATGCTTGACATTAAGGATGTTGAAGTAACTTACAAAGGCAAGGGCCTCAAGAAAGACTTCAAAGCGCTCAAGGGAGTATCTCTCGACATTCGACCAGGTGAATGTGTGGGCTTGGTGGGTGAATCAGGCTCTGGAAAAACAACTCTCGGAAGAGCAGTTCTAGGGCTTGCGCCTGTAACCGGCGGTTCAATTTTGTTCAACGGTGAAGATATCGCACACGCTAGCCGTGCCGAGCGTAAAGAGCTATCGCGCGACATTCAGGTTGTTTTTCAAGATCCGTATTCTTCGCTAAACCCTTCGATGACCATCGAACAGATTTTGGCGGAGCCACTCACTGTTCGCACCTGGACTAAAGAGGCCGCAGGTAAGCGCGTGCGTGAATTACTAGATGCTGTTGGGTTGCCTTCAGATGCTGCTGACCGACGCCCGAAAGAGTTTTCGGGCGGTCAGCGTCAGCGAATTGCAATTGCTCGGGCACTGGCACTCGACCCTAAGTTGATTGTCTGTGACGAGCCAGTTTCCGCTCTTGACCTAACCACCCAGTCTCGCGTTCTAGATCTGTTCCTCGAAATTCAGCAAAGAACCGGTGTCGCCTACCTGTTCATCTCTCATGACCTAGCAGTCGTGCGTCACCTGAGCCACCGTGTGGCCGTGATGTATCAAGGCGAAATCGTCGAATGGGGTAAAGGCGACCAGGTGACTACAAACCCACAACACCCTTACACCAAGCGATTGATGATGGCTGCCCCAGTGCCAAACCCCGTTGAGCAGACCGAGCGTCGTGAAAAGCGTCGTCAGATGCTTGCCGCGGGTTTGATCTAAACGACCATTTTCACAACAAAAGTTTCAAAGAAGAAAGAAAACAGCATGTCGATTGACAAAGCAGGCATCAGTGCACTGGTTGCAAAACTTAGCCTAGAAGAAAAAGTTGAGTTACTGACCGGCCGTGATTTCTGGAATGTAAATTCCAACCAAACAGTCGGACTAAGAAACATGCTGCTTTCCGACGGACCGGCGGGTGTTCGTGGAGAATTTTGGGATGAGCGCGACAACTCACTAAACCTGCCATCGGGTAGCGCCCTGGGCTCCACCTGGAGTACCAAGTTGGCTGCTGAGTATGGTCAAGTTCTTGCCGAAGAAGCAAAGCGGAAGGGCGTAGACGTTGTGCTCGGCCCAACCATCAACCTGCACCGTTCGCCGTACGGTGGTCGACACTTTGAATGCTTGAGTGAAGATGCAATGCTGTCGGGAGCTCTAGCTGGTGCCTACACCAAAGGCATGCAGGCTCTGGGTGTTGGAGCATGCCCTAAGCACTACATCGCCAATGATTTTGAGACTGATCGCTACACGGCAAACGTAATCGTTGATGAGCGAACCCTTCGCGAGCTCTACATGCGCCCGTTTGAGGATGCAGTCGTTGACGGAGGCGCCTGGACCATCATGAGTTCGTACAACTCAATTAATGGTTCAACTGCAACCGAACACGAGCTTCTTCAGCACCCGTTGCGAACTGACTGGAACTTTGACGGTGTTGTCATTTCTGACTGGACAGCCGTACGCACTCTTGAGAGCGCAAAATACGAGCAAGACTTAGTTATGCCCGGCCCTGTCGGCCCTTGGGGGCAGGCTCTAGTTGATGCTGTTCGTAATGGTGAAATAGAAGAGTCAACCATCGACCGCAAGATCGAGCGCTTGTTGCTGTTGGCAGCCAGAACAGGTGCACTAAGCGCAGATGGTTCGATGCCAGAGCAACCAAAACGCCACAACCAAATCTCTGAAAAACACGTTGCGTTCGCTCGAAAGGCTGCTGTTCAGGGCTCGGTGCTGTTGGAGAACCGCGACGCCCTTCCGGTATCGCTAACCGCTTTGAAGAAAGTTGCCCTCATTGGTCATAACGCGAGTGAAGCCAGAACCCAGGGTGGCGGATCTGCAACAGTGCTGCCGAAATCAACAGTTACTCCGCTAGCTGCGCTTAGCGAATTACTTGGTGATCGACTCAGCTACTCGATGGGTGCTGTGGTTCAAGAGGGCGTGGCTCCCCTAGATCCAAACCTGCTAACCAACCCAGTAACCAACACCCGCGGCGTAAGAGTGACAATGCTAGGTGCTGGATCTGAGGTTTTGTTTAGTGACGACCGAGAAGCTACCCAAATTACTTGGTTGGGTGCGGCGGTTCCTCTGCCAACCACCGAAGCCCTTACTCTCGAGACGATCTATACCCCAGAAAACTCCGGCGAGATTAACTTCGGATATGCCAACGTTCAGCCGGTAAAAATCTTTATTGACGGTGAGCTGTATGTCGAGTCGTGGCTCAAGTCAAAGTCAGAAGATCCGTTTACCGATCTGATGGATCCGCCGGTCTTTAGCAAGCCACTTTCGCTAACTGCTGGCAAGCCGGTATCGATCCGTTTCGAAGTTGATATGCGCGGACGCACTGGACTTTCTGAAATTGCCTATGCATTTGCATTTGGTGAAGTTGCTGATCGCACCATTGGCGACCGTCTTATTGCAGAGGCGGTGTCAGAGGCAAAGTCGGCTGAGCTGGCAATCGTTGTCGTGGGTACCAACTCGCAGGTTGAATCCGAAGGATTTGATCGCAAATCGCTAGTTTTGCCTGGTCGACAGGATGAGCTAGTCGAAGCAGTAGTTGCTGCTAACCCGAACACCATCGTGGTGGTAAACGCGGGGTCCCCAGTGCTCTTGCCATGGCGAAACAAAGTTAAGGCAATCTTGGTCACCTACTTTGGTGGTCAAGAAATGGGCAACGCTTTGGTGGATATGCTCACCGGCGCCGAAGAGCCTGGCGGTCGTTTACCGACCACGTGGGCGGCAGCAGAGTCTGACTTACCGGTAAGTAACTGCACCCCAGACGCCAATCTAAACGTGCCATATACCGAGGGCATTCACATTGGTTACCGTGCCTGGCTAAAGGCAAACACGGAGCCTGCGTACAACTTCGGGCATGGTCTTGGCTACACCAGTTGGAGCATTAATTCGGTTTCAGGTGCCGGAGATGTTCAGGCTGGTGACGACCTAAATCTTTCGGTTTCAGTGACGAACACCGGTTCTCGCAAGGGCAAGCACATCGTTCAGGTCTACGCCGAGACGAATCACTCTGAAATCGACCGTCCGGTTCGATGGCTAGCAGGCTTTGCCGAGGTGCACGCTGACGCTGGGGAAACCAAAGATGTTGCAGTTACCGTAAAGTCACGCGAGTTTGCTCACTGGGATGGCGCTTGGAAGTTTGAAAAGACCAGCTTTACTCTGCGCGTCGGATCATCTTCTGCAGATTTGCCAGTTTCGGTTGAGGTTGCTGTCAAGTAATGCGGCTACCCAACCCGCTAATCCCTGGCTATAACCCAGATCCTTCGATTGTTCGAGTTGGCGAAGACTACTATCTCGCCACCTCGACCTTCGAATACCGTCCGGGCATCCCGATTTATCATTCGCGTGACCTAATCAATTGGGAACTCATCAATCACGTCATCACCCGACCTGGCCAACTGCAAGACAAGGGAGTTCCAACCCTCGGAGGTGCCTGGGCACCAACCATCCGTTTCTACAAGGGCTTGTTCTACGTTGCTGTAACCGACGCGATGGGCAGGGGAACCTTGGTGTTCACCGCGGCAGACCCGGCTGAAGAATGGTCTGACGGTTTGGTTATCGATGTCGACGGCATTGATCCAGACCTGGCTTGGGATGAAGACGGCACCTGCTTCATGACCTTCTCGGGTCTAATTTTGGGTGGCTCCGAAATGGGGGCCCACAAGGGCATTCAGCAGGCACGTATTGACCTAAACACTGGGCAGCGGCTTGAAGACGTTCGTGACATTTGGTCGGGCACCGGCCTAATGTTTCCTGAGGCGCCACACCTTTACCAAATCGGCGATTGGTGGTACCTCATGATTGCCGAGGGTGGCACCGAGCGCGGTCACGCGGTCAGCATCGCCCGCGGCCGCACCCCAGACGGCCCATTCGAAAGCTGCCCGGACAATCCGGTTTTGACTGCAAGAAGTACATCGCGCCCGATTCAAAACACCGGACACGGCGATCTGGTTGAAACCCCAGCTGGTCAGTGGGTGATGGTGATGCTGGGTATGCGCACCCGCGGAATGACTAGAGCTTTTTCATCGCTCGGACGTGAAACTTTTGCAACCTCTCTGACCTGGCAAGATGGTTGGCCGGTTGTTGAGCCGGTGCACGCCAATGATCTGGTGGAGCCACCGACATATCGAGTTAATTTCGCGACTAACCGAGAGGTGTTTGCAAAAAACACCGAGCTGTTCTCGGTTCGCGATTTCCCTGCCGATTTTGGCCGCGTTACTGATGCGGGTCTAAAAATGGTTGGAGTCGGCAAAGATCTTGATCATGAAGACCCCACCTGGATAGGGCGGCGCCAACGCCGTTTCGACAGCCTAAGTGAGGTGACCTTCTCGGTTGATGCACCCGAAACTCGAGCCGGCCTAACCGTGCGCTACGACGAACACAATCACTACGAAATTGAATTTGCCAACGGCCACATCATCGCACGCTCCGCAATTTCATATTTGAAACACGAGATTGTTGCTAATCCGACGGGTCTAAATTTGAGCAGCGTTCGGCTTTACATCGAGATGACCCCACCGGGGCCGAGCTTCTTTGAGGGCACGACCAGCGATCTAATTCACCTGGGATACTACGGTGCATCGGGTGAAAAAATCGAGGTGGCGGTGTTTGACGGCCGGTACTTGTCGGCTGAGGTGACCACATCTTTCACCGGCAGAGTGATTGGCTTCTACGTTGTCGACGGCGAAATCACCGTTCAAGAATTTTCAGAACAACCTGCCGTCAGCTAGTTGCCATCGATGGCCTAGCAAAGGGCCATTTTTTACAACTCAATAACCCAAACTTAACCATTTCAATCGCCGATAGCACCGGTCTTTTTTAGACCTTAGGATTGCGACAGAATCTCAACCGCCAAAGGAGCCAAAATGAGCAACCTGACCCCACGCCCTGAAGACAAATTCACCTTCGGCCTATGGACCGTGGGCTGGTTGGGAGCTGACCCGTTCGGTTCAGCCACTCGCGCAAAACTAGACACCGTCGAGGCTGTTGAGAAGCTGGCTGAAATCGGTGCCTATGGCATGACCCTGCACGACGACGACCTTTTTGAATTCGGTTCGACCGATGCTGCACGTCGCCACGAGATCGATCGACTAAAGGGCGCCCTCGCCGCCACCGGTTTGAAGATGCCGATGGTGACCACCAACCTGTTCTCGCATCCGGTATTTAAGGATGGTGGTTTTACTTCTAACGACCGCGATGTGCGCCGTTTCGCTATTCGCAAGGTGTTGCGCAACATCGACCTGGCTCACGAACTCGGTGCCGAGACCTTTGTAATGTGGGGCGGCCGTGAAGGTGCCGAATACGACTCTGCCAAAAACATTCAGGATGCCCTTGCGCGCTACCGCGAAGCTGTAAACCTGCTCGGTCAGTATGTGCTCGACCAGGGTTACAACATCAAGTTCGCAATCGAGCCAAAGCCAAACGAGCCACGTGGCGACATCTTGCTGCCAACCGTAGGTCACGCTCTTGCCTTCATCGAAACTCTTGAACACCCTGAGCTAGTGGGTCTAAACCCTGAGGTTGGTCACGAGCAGATGGCTGGCCTAAACTTCACCGCCGCAATTGCTCAGGCCCTCGATGCCGGTAAGTTGTTCCACATTGACCTCAACGGTCAGCGCGGAATCAAGTACGACCAAGACCTAGTCTTTGGTCACGGCGACCTTTCAAATGCGTTCTCTCTGGTGCACCTACTAGAGTTCAGCAACAACGGTGGCCGCGCTTACCACGGCCCTCGCCACTTCGACTACAAGCCAAGCCGCACCGAAGACTACAAAGGTGTCTGGGAGTCGGCTCGCGCCAACATTCGCATGTACCTCCTGCTCAAAGAGCGCGCAGCCGCATTCGAGGCAGACCCTGAGGTAAAGGCAGCGAAAGAAGCCGCTCGTTTGCACGAGCTAGCTCAGCCAACCCTGAACCCAGGTGAGGGCTACAGCGAACTGCTAACCGCAGGCGATGCCGCAACCTTCAACCCAGATGCCTACTTCAATGGCAAGGGCTTCAACTTTGTTCGCTTGAACCAGCTGGCAATGGAGCACCTGATGGGTGCTCGCTAATTGACTGAACTCAAACTAGAACGAAAGAGTGCCGTGATTATCGGCACTC
>JBEGRV010000007.1:0-39420 GCA_041180285.1 Actinomycetota bacterium | reverse complement strand
TACACGAGCTGAAGCTAATCGTTGACCTTATGTACGAGGGTGGAATTGCCAAGCAGCGTTGGTCAGTTTCGACCACCGCAGAGTACGGTGACTACATCTCGGGCCCACGCGTAATTGGCCCAGAGGTCAAAGAGCGTATGCGCGATGTTCTAACCGACATCCAAGATGGCACTTTCGCCAATCGCTTCATCGCCGACCAAGATGCCGGTGCTCCTGAGTTCTTGGCTCTCCGTGCCAAGGGCGAGTCGCACCCAATCGAAAGCGTTGGTCGTGAGCTGCGCAAGCTATTCTCATGGCTACGCCAGGCAGACACTGAGAAAGACTATGTCGAAGGTTCAGCTGGCCGCTAAATAGCGTTTCGAAAAGGCTCCGCCCATCCGGCGGGGCCTTTTCTTTTTCTCTAGACTTGCCTGATGGACATTGAAGGCAGGATAAGACACACCGTTTTCTATGCTGCCTGCAGCCTCGACGGCTTCATCGCCGGCCCGAATGGTGATATGGCCTGGGCTGAAAAATATCTAACTACCGGAGACGATTTTGGCTACCTGCGTTTAGTGCAAGAGTGTTCAGCGGCGCTGATGGGGCGCAAGACATTCGAGTTTGAGGTTGACGCTGACCCCGAAATGGATCGAATTTTGCCGACCTATGTCTACACCACGCAGCCGATGCGCTTCGACGGAGTGAACCCAAGACAGGTCAGCTTTGTGACCGGTTCACTCGCTGCGGTGATTCAGAAAATATCGGATGAGCATCCTGGGAAACTTTTTGTCAGTGGCGGTGCTCAGCTAGTCGACGGAATGCTTACTGAAGGTTTGCTGGACGAAATCATCCTTTTTATTTGCCCAGACATTTTGGGTGAGGGAATTCGCCTGTGGGGAGAGGCCGCTAAAAATGCCAAACTCGAACTGCAAGATTCAAAGCAGTTCGAGTCTGGGCTGGTTAGATTGCGTTTCTTGGTGGCGTATTAGTTATCGCACTGGCAAAGCTGGTCAGCAGTGAAGCCACCTAGAGCTTCTTCAACGTGCTGGCCACAGCCGGTCCAGGTAACTTTGCCGCAGTTTCCGCAAGCGATTGGTGAGCACATGATGGGCCCCTTTCAGTAATACCTTGTCTTAAGTATACCCCCTGGGGTATCAATTAATGCAAGTCAAATTTCGAGATCTAATTCAAAAAGAGGTGAACTTTTTACCGTCTTGATGAATTCGCTACTCGAGCGAGCCCAATCGTCTGCGCTGACAAACTGCAGATTCACAAACTGGCCTAACTTTCCGTCAATCCTGGCGAGTGCCTTTGAGGCGTCGATTCGATTCATGTTTCCGACCAGCAGCACAGAAAGCTGTTGCGGTGGGGGGCCGGGGTGTTGGGCCAAGCGGTTTGCCCAGTCACCAAAAATAAAAGCCTGCTGCAAGCCGAAGAGTCCTTTCAGCGCTTGGGGAAGCAGGGTGGCCGGCCCATACGAAAAGGCCACCACCTGAAAAATAGCCTCAAAAAGCGGATGGGTTTGGCTGGCACGAATCAGCCGAACTCGTCCTAGAGCTCGTTCGACAACGTATTCAGCTTCGATGAGGCGGTCTACCTCACGCATTGCCGTTGGAACACTGGTGAATGCATAATCAGCGAGTTCAGTGACACTGAATTCTTCGCTGGCATTCATGAACAGCCGGGCAAGCAATAATCCCTGCACATCACTCTTTATAAGTGGCGAAAGCAACCCGGGTTTAGGTTTCATAAAATGAAAGATAACTTACAACAGATGAAAGAAGCAAGCCTTATTTTTGTGTCGTCTGTCTCTAAGCTTGAGGGCATGACTAAGCCAATTGTTTTGATTGCAGAAGAACTTTCGCCAGCCACCGTTGCCGCTCTCGGACCAGATTTTGAGGTGGTCAATGTTGACGGCACTGACCGTAAGGCATTGCTTTCCGCACTAGCCACCGCCGATGCCATCCTGGTGCGTTCGGCAACTCAGGTAGACGCTGAAGCTATTGCAGCCGCTCCAAAACTGAAGGTGATTGCTCGCGCGGGTGTGGGTCTAGACAACGTCGACATCAAGGCCGCAACCAATGCCGGCGTTATGGTGGTAAACGCTCCGACGTCAAACGTAATTTCAGCGGCCGAGTTGGCGATTGGCCACATTTTCTCGACCGCTCGTTTCATTCCTGATGCAAATGCCTCGCTAAAAGCAGGCGAATGGAAGCGCTCCAAGTACACCGGAGTTGAACTTTACGAAAAGACCATCGGTATTGTCGGCCTGGGTCGAATCGGTACCCTGGTGGCTCAGCGCTTGGCCGGGTTTGGCGCCACTCTGATCGGTTACGACCCTTACGTAACCCCACAGCGCGCAGAGCAAATTGGTGTTGAACTGGCGTCGCTGGAAGAGGTTATGAAACGCTCTGATTTCATCACCATTCACATTCCAAAAACCCCTGAAACTACCGGAATGATCGCTGAAAAAGAGTTTGCGATCGCAAAGCCTAACCTTCGCATCGTCAACTGCTCACGCGGCGGAATTATCGATGAGACCGCGCTCTACGAGGCTCTGAAATCAAAACGGATCGCCGGTGCCGGCCTTGATGTATTCGTAAACGAGCCGCCAAAAGATTCACCGCTGCTCGAGTTGGAAAACATTGTGGTTACCCCGCACCTAGGTGCCTCAACCGATGAGGCCCAAGAAAAAGCGGGTATTTCGGTAGCCAAATCAGTTCGCCTCGCACTTGCCGGTGACCTAGTTCCTGACGCTGTAAACGTGGCCGGTGGCAACATCGATGCATCAGTGAAGCCAGGTATCAACCTCATGGAAAACATGGGTCAGATGTTGTTTGGCATTTCTGGCGGCAATGTGGCTTCTATCGAGGTCGAGGTGCGCGGTGAAATTGCTGCCCACGATGTTTCGGTTCTCAAGCTCGCCGGGCTAAAGGGTTTCTTCCAGAACGCAGTTACCGAGCAGGTTTCGTATGTAAACGCTCCCTTGCTTGCTGAGCAAAGCGGAGTAGACGTGAAGTTGACCGTAGATGCGCACAGCGACGAGTACCGCAATGTCACGTCAATTAAGGCGGTAACCACCGACGGACAGACCTTCTCAGTGTCAGGCACCGTAATTGGTCCGAAGCTTCACCAGAAGATTGTCAACATCAACGGTTACGACGTTGAACTAGCCATGGCTGAACACTTTGTGCTTATGGTCTACGGAGACCGACCAGGAATTGTCGCAATCTACGGCAAAGCATTTGCTGAGGCCGGCGTAAACATTGCGGCGATGCAAATCGCACGTGAGCAAAAGGGTGGAAAAGCTCTTTCAGTCATCACCGTTGACTCTAAGGTTGCCGATTCGGTGCTTGAGAATGTTCGAGTTGCTATTGAGGCCGACACCATGCGAGCAATCGACATTACGCTCTAGGTTTCATAAAGAAGGGCCCCGGATTCCGGGGCCCTTCTTGCTATCTGCCGCTTCGCTGCAGGGCGTCTTTAGCGGCGCGCCAGGTGATGTACCCACCATCCAGATTTCGCACTCGGGTTTTACCGTGGGCTTTCAAAATTTGAGCTGCAACATGGCCTCGTTGGCCGACTTGGCAGTGCACTACAACGTTGTCCTGCTGAATTTGATCAAGCTTTTCGCGAAGCTGATCGACGCTCAAATTGATCGCTCCCGGAATTGAGCCGGCGCCGTGTTCGGCATCGGAGCGAACGTCAATCAACTGGGCTCCTGAGGCTATGGCCGATTCCAATTCGAACCACTGAAGAGATTCAGTAGTGCCGGTGACCAAATTGTCGCCAACGTAGCCAGCGATGTTGATGGCATCTTTGGCTGAACCAAACTGGGGTGCGTAGGCGAGCTCGAGATCCATTAGGTCTTGAACGGTGAGCCCGCCGTGGATCGCCGTGGCGATGACGTCGATTCGCTTATCTACGCCATCGGCACCATTTGCCTGGCCACCGAGAATCTTGCCCGTGTTTGGGTCAAAGAGAACTTTGATTGAAACGCGGGTAGCACCAGGGTAATAACCGGCATGATTATTTGGATGAACGTGTAAGACCCGGTAGTCGATGCCTGCGCGACGGGCCAATTTTTCACTCAGCCCAGTGATTGCTGCTGCAAACCCAAAGGCCCCGATGATCACTGTGCCGATGGCCTGATGGGCATTAACCTCTCGACCAACAATTGCATCCGCGATCAACCGTCCGTGTCGGTTGGCTAGGTTGGCCAGCGGAATTAGCATCGGCCCCGAAGTGAGTAGCCCAAGTTTCTCGACTGCGTCTCCGGCGGCGTAGATATTTTGATCGCTGGTGCGCTGCTGTCCATCAACCACGAGCCCACCACTTTCGCCAATCTTCAGTCCGGCCTCGCGGGCAAGTGAGTTATCTGGGGTGACGCCAGCGGCGGCCACCACTAAATCTGCCTGAAGTGTTTTGCCATCTTGAAGTACTACTGAATCAGCAGTGATCTCAAGGGCTTCAGCGTTCAACTCAAGCTTTACGCCGTGCTTTACAAGTTCGGCTTGGAACGGCTCGATCATTTCACTGTCGAACTGAGCTAAAACCGTGTCGGCACGCTGAACCAGGGTGGTGTCAACATCGAGACGGGCTAGGTTTTCAGCCAGCTCAATACCAACAAACCCGCCACCTAGAATTACAACTTTTTGGCCCAGGTTCTTCTGCACCGCGGCCTTGACCTGATCGGCATCGGTTACGTTACGCAGCACCATCGCACGCTCTACCCCTGGAATTTGGGGTTTACGTGGTCGAGCGCCAGTTGAGATCACGAGTTTGTCGTAGCTGTCTTGAAGTTCTTCTCCGGTGGCAAAATTCAAAACCTTTACCGTTTTTGCCTCGCGGTCAATCGAGGTCACCATGGTTCCGGTTTTGACCTGGATTCTGAAGCGAGTCCAGAGAGATTCTGGGGTTTGCAATAGCAATGACGCTCGGTTGCTAATCACATCGCTGACAAAATAAGGCAACCCGCAGTTGGCATATGAAACGTGCTCGCCCATTTCATAAACCACAATCTCAGCGGTTTCATCCAGTCGTCTAAGTCGCGCAGCTGCCGACATGCCTGCGGCCACGCCGCCGATAATGATTACACGCATTGGTTTTGATCCTGAATTCTTAGTTAGCTAATCGGAAGACCTTTAGCACGCCAGTTGGCTGTGCCGCCCGAAACGTTGGTCACGTTATAGCCCTGACCGGCTAGGTAGTTGGCTGCGCTAGATGAGCGAGCGCCAGACTGGCAAATTACCAAGATTGGGCGCTCTTTAGGAATCTCGCGGAGCCGGTTAGGAAGCGAATTTAGCGGGATGTGACGAGCGCCGGCAGCATGCCCAGACTTGTATTCATGGCTCTCACGAACGTCAATTAGCAGTGCACCCTCTGACTGAAGTTGCTTTGCCATGGCTGGCGAAACGGTTTCAAATTTCTTTTTGAAAAGGTTTCCAAAAAATCCCATGATTATTCCTTTGAGTGCGTGTTTTAGGCCAGTGACATGAAGGCTTTTTCGAGACTTTCTCGGTTGGCTTGACCTTCAGGATCGGTGCCGCAGTGCTGCATGCCGGTGGCGATAATGGTGAACCCAGCGCGTGTGAGTGCCGTGCTGGCGGCGCTCAGTTGAGTCAACAACTCGGTGCAGTCTCGCCCCTCATCAATCATTTTGACGATTCCACCAATTTGGCCCTGCACTCGAACGAGGCGGTCTCTAGCTTTTTTGAGTTCGCTGGCTTCTAATTGCATTCGAAGACCTTTCAGTTTGGTTTTCCGCTGCTTTTATTATACCCTAGGGGGTATACGAAGGGAATTGCAAATGAGCAAATTTTTCAAGGTTTTAGTAGCTTCACTCTCGCTGCTTTTGGGCTCGCTGACGCTAACCGGGTGTGCCGCTGAGAAGGTAGATCCGGCTGCGTACGCGGCCATAATCGATGTGCGCACCGAGGCCGAGTGGCAAACCGGGCACCTAGAAACCGCTGTGCTTTATGACATTTCTGCCGCTGATTTCGCAACCAATTTGGCAGCGCTAGATAAAGCTGCCGACTACTACGTTTACTGCCGTTCAGGCAACCGTGCTGGCCAAGCCATTGATCGGATGAAGGCCCTCGGTTTCACCGGTGAGCTGGTAAACGGTGGTTCGGTTGCTGAGGCATCAGCGCAAACCGGGATTCCTGTAGTTCAATAACTCCATGGACTCTGCCTACTGGGATGCGAAATTCGCCGTTGACGAATACATCTACACCAAGATCGAAAACCGATTCGTCAAAGAATTTTGTGAACCGCTGAATCCCGGTACCGCACTTGACCTAGCCGGGGGAGAAGGCAGAAACACGGTTTGGTTGGCGACTCTGGGTTGGCAGGTTGAGAACATCGATATCTCGCCCGCCGGCCTTGCTAAAAGCAAACGATTAGCCGAAGAATTTGGGGTTTCTGCCCGCTGTATCGAAACCATCGGTTCGGGCACCGATTTTGAATCAAAACTGGCCCCGGTCGACCTGGCTGTAGTCGCCTACCTACAGATTCCGCAGACCGAACTTCATCAAAGCCTCGTCCGCGCCATCCAGAATTTGAAACTGGGCGGGCATTTGTGTGGGGTTTGGCATTCAAGGAACAACCTCACCGAGGGTTTTGGTGGGCCGCAGAACCCAGAGGTGCTGCCAACTGTTGAAGAGCTAGAGAAAGTTCTGAGGGATCAGCCGGTTCAGATTGAGACCCTTGAAATTCGAGACGGACAGGTGCAAACCAAAGATGGCCTAAAACCATCGAAAACTTTGGTGCTGTTTGCCACCAAAATCACCGATTAATAGCGGGTAAAGTAAGAGCCAAACAACAGCGTTTGGAGTATCAATGTCTCGCGTCTACAACCTCGGCGTAATTGGTGGCGACGGAATTGGGCCTGAGGTAACTGCAATTGCCCTTGAGGCCATTCGCAAGGCCACCATTGGTTCTGGCGTGACCTTCGAAACCACAGAGTACGACCTCGGAGCCCGACGTTACTTTGCCAAGGGTGAAACCCTTACCGATGCTGATTTAGAGTCGCTAAAGCAACATGATGCGATTATGCTCGGCGCAATCGGCGACCCGAAAGTTCCATCGGGTGTTTTAGAGCGCCAGCTGTTGCTTAAGCTTCGTTTCAGTTTTGACCACTACGTAAATTTGCGTCCGACCAAAATTTATCCGGGTGTAGTCAGCCCACTTCGCGAAACAGGAAAAGTTGATTTTGTGGTTGTGCGCGAGGGCACTGAGGGCCCCTACGTTGGCAACGGTGGCGCGATTCGCGTTGGTACCCCAGCAGAAGTCGCCAATGAAGTTTCGGTGAACACAGCATTTGGTGTTGAGCGCTTGGTGCGCTACGCCTTCGAGCTGGCGTCAAACCGGGAGCGCAAGCACATCACGCTGGTGCACAAGCACAATGTTTTGGTTCACGCCGGTTGGCTTTGGCAGCGAACCGTCAATCGAGTTGCAGAAGAATATCCAGGTATCACGCACGACTATTTGCACATCGATGCCGCAACCATTTTTATGGTCACCGATCCTGAGCGATTCGATGTAATTGTGACCGATAACCTGTTTGGTGACATCATCACTGACCTCGCCGCAGCAATCGGCGGCGGCATCGGGTTGGGCGCATCTGGAAACATCAATCCAGACGGCACTTTCCCGAGCATGTTTGAGCCGGTACATGGCTCAGCACCTGATATTGCAGGCAAAAACCTTGCCGACCCGACAGCGGCCATCCTCTCGGCCGCTCTCTTGCTAGACCACCTCAAGAACCCTGTGGCGGCAGCAAGAATTGAAAACGCAGTTGCGGCTGACCTCGCCACTCGCGGAAATCAGAAGCGCACCACCGAACAGGTCGCTGAGAGTATTTTCGCCAACCTCTAACATCCAACGAAAGCAGTCAAGATGTCACTACAGTTTGAGATCACCCGCAACGAAAACCCTACTCCCGATGAAAAGCGCGAGGAAATTTTAGAGAATCCGGTTTTTGGAGCCAATCTAACCGACCACCAAGTAGTGGTCACCTGGGAAAAAGGTAAGGGTTGGCACAGGGCTGAGGTTTTGCCGTACGGCCCAATTTTGATGGAGCCGTCGGCGGCGGTTTTGCACTACGGCCAAGAGATCTTTGAGGGCATTAAGGCCTACCGTCACGCCGATGGCTCAATCTGGACCTTTCGCCCCGAGGCCAATGCTGCCCGACTACAGCGCTCAGCCCACCGAATGGCGCTGCCTGAGTTGCCAACTGAAATCTTTATAGAGTCGCTTCGTCAACTAATTGCGGTTGATGGCAAGTGGGTTCCGCAGCCGGTAAACGAGAAAACTCTTTACATCCGACCGTTTGAGATTGCTGCAGAGAACTTCTTGGGTGTTCGCGCCGCGCAGCGTGCAGAATACCGAGTCATCGCTTCTCCCGTGGGTCCATATTTCACCGGTGGTGTGAAGCCGGTATCTATATGGGTAGCGCTCGATTCTGCAAGAGCCGGAAAGCACGGCACCGGTGAGGCAAAAACGGGCGGCAACTACGCAGCGTCACTCTTGGCACAAACCGAGGGATACGAAAACGGCTGCTCTCAGGTGATGTTCCTGGATGCCGAGAGTGCCACCTACATTGAAGAACTTGGTGGAATGAACCTATTCTTCGTATTCAAAGACGGTCATGTGGCCACCCCTGCTCTAGACGGAACTATTCTTCACGGCATCACGCGCGATTCCGTAATCACCCTGCTGACTGACCGCGGTCACCGGGTTGAACAGCGCAAGATTAGCCTCGACGAGGTTCGTTCAGGAGCGAAATCGGGCGAAATTGTTGAAATTTTTGCCTGCGGAACTGCGGCGGTAATCACCCCGATCGGTGAACTGAAGTCTCGCTTGGAAACCATCGAAATTTCTTCTGATCCGGGCGAATTAACCGTATCTTTGAGAAAAGAACTAACCGGTATTCAATACGGAACCGTGGCCGATCGTCACGGCTGGATGATGAAGTTGGCCGACTGATAAATGCGAATTGTTCGTTTCAGCGATGGAGCTGAGCCTCGCTATGGTGTTGTTCGTCAAGACAAAATTGAGGTACTGGCCGGCCATCCGCTGAAAGATGGTTACGAATTTACCGGCGAAACTCATTTCATCGGCGATGTCCACCTGGTCGCACCGGTAACACCATCGAACGTTATTTGTATCGGAAAAAACTACGCAGACCACATCGATGAGATGGGGCTCGACGCAAATCCAGAGCCGACAATATTCTTCAAACCGACCAGTTCAATTATTGGGCCCGGTGAAAACATTGTGTTGCCGAGGCAGAGCAAACGTGTAGAGCTCGAAGTTGAGTTGACCATCGTAATTGGTGAGCAATGCAAGAACGTGCCACTCGAAAAAGCGCTCGATGTGGTTTGGGGCTTTACCATCGCTAACGATGTAACTGCACGCGATCTACAAATGACCGACGATCAGTGGGCTCGGTCGAAAGGCTTTGACACCTTCTGCCCGATCGGTCCTTGGATTGACACTGATTGGCGCCCAAGTGGTCAAATCCTTGAATCTCGAGTCGATGGCCACGTACTGCAGCACGAATCAATTTCTCGAATGTTGCACAACGTGCCCAAAATCATTTCTTACGTAAGTGAAAACATGACTTTGCAAGCCGGTGATGTAATTCTGACCGGAACACCATCTGGTATTTCTGAAATTCACCGCGGCGAAATAGTTGAATGCGAAATAGAAGGTCTTGGCACACTACTTAACCCGGTTGCCTAAGTCTCTAGATCAGTTGACAAACAGTTCGGCTATCCAGAGGTAGAGCGGTATTCCGAAAATTAGGTTGAACGGAAACGTGATCGCTAATGCGGCGGTTATCGACAAGCTCAAATTCGCTTTAGGCAGGGAGATTCCGACCGCAGCCGGCGCTGCGATATAAGAGGCGCTGGCGGCAAGCACTCCCAGTACCAGTGCTCCTCCTACTGACAGCCCCGACCAAGCGCCGAATGCTACTCCCAAGGTCCCCGAAAAAACAGGAAAGGCTATTCCAAAACTGGCAAGCGCCAATCCTGCTTTTTTGAGCTCGCTGGCCTGAGACCCGGCAACGTAGCCGAGGTGAATCAGGAACAGGGCAAGAATGCCGGGCTGTAGGTCGACGAAGAACGGTGCAACTTTGTCGAAACCAGCCTGCCCCGAAATTCCTCCGGCAATTAGGCCAGCACTCAGCAACAGAATCGTTTTACCCAGCACAATTTCCTTGAGTGATTCGGCCCAGTGTAAATCAGTAGCAAGGTGACGACTGCCCAGATAGATACCCACAATCAGTCCGGGTATTTCCATGATGGTCAGCAGTGCTGCCGCGTAAGGCTCGAAGTATATTTTTGAACTTTCCAGAAAAACTATGGCGGCGGTGAAGGTCACCAGTGATGTCGAGCCATAGTGAGCCGCTATTGAACCTCGGTCGATTTCGCTTAGGTTTTTAGAAAATCGAAGAACGAAAAAGGCGCAAACCGGAATTAGGGTGCCCAGCGCCAGGGTGGCCAAAACCGGTAACCAGGCTGATTGCAGGTCTGCTTCTCGCATTGCCAAACCGCCTTTGAGGCCAATACCAAAGAGTAGAAAAACTGAAATCACCTGGTAGACGGGCTCAGGAATTCGAATGTCACTTTTTAGTCGGGCTGCAATAAAACCGACCACGAAGACAAGTACTGATATTGAGGTGAGATTGTTGATGATTAGGTCCATAGCAGAAATACAATACCAGAAAGATAATTCATGTATTAGACCTCGCTCATTGTGTTCAATTCTTGGTAGATTTCCAACATGAGCTGGACATTCTTGACCAACCACGGTCACGTGCTGATCTACTTGGCCAATAACCATGACGCCAGACTTAGAGACATAGCTGAAGGGGTTGGTGTCACTGAGCGTTCTGCGCAGGCGATACTTGGTGACCTTGCCGATGCCGGTTATGTCTCAAAAGAAAAATCAGGGCGTCGCAACAGCTACCGACTAGATGCGTCTAAGGCGTTTCGTCATCCGCAAGAATCAGCCCACCAGATTGGCGAACTGCTCGAGTTGTTTGCAGAGCCTAAACTAGACAAATAATGACTTCTTCAAACGGTATTTCCGCGCCTTTTTCAACCGCTTCCGGCTCAGCTGTGAAGGTCAGATTCTGCCCCTCGCCAACCGGCACCCCACACGTTGGCCTTGTCAGAACCGCGCTGTTCAACTGGGCATACGCGCGCAAGACCGGCGGAACTTTTCTATTCCGCATTGAAGACACAGATGCTGAGCGCGACAGCGAAGAGTCGTTTGAAATGATCCTCGACGCACTCCGCTGGTTGGGTTTGAATTGGGATGAGGGCGTCGGCGTTGGCGGGCCAGCCGAGCCCTATCGCCAGAGTGAGCGAACAGAAATTTACCTCGAGGTAATCGAAAAGCTCAAGGCATCCGGGCACATTTACGAAAGCTATTCGACCGCCGAAGAAATTGATGAGCGCAACATCGCAGCTGGCAGGCCAAAGCAACTCGGCTATGACAACTTTGAGCGCAACCTAAGTGAAGAGCAACGTGCTGCGTACCGTGCCGAAGGCCGAAGCCCTGCGCTGCGTTTGCGGGTCCCCGATGTTGACATAACCTTCACCGACTTGGTGCGCGGCGAGATCACATTTCCCGCCGGCTCATTCCCCGACTTTGTTGTGGTTCGCCCTAACGGCCAGCCGTTGTACACCCTGGTCAACCCGGTTGACGATGCCCTCATGGGAGTAACCCACGTTTTGCGAGGCGAAGACCTGTTGGCATCCACCCCTCGCCAAATCGCCCTTTACAACGCAATGTATGAAGCGGGCATCACGAAGTTCATCCCACAGTTTGGCCACCTTCCCTACGTCATGGGCGAAGGAAACAAGAAACTTTCAAAGCGTGATCCAGAATCAAACCTTTTCCACCACCGTGACCGCGGTTTCATTCCGGAGGGTCTACTCAACTACCTAGCTCTGTTGGGATGGGGTCTCAGCGCAGACCGAGACATTTTCACTCTCGAAGAGCTTGCTGCAAACTTCGAGGTGACCGATGTCAACCCAAACCCGGCTCGCTTCGATCAGAAAAAAGCTGATGCAATCAACGCGGCTCACATTCGCCTACTAACCCCTGATGACTTCAGGGGTCGCCTGGTGCCTTACCTGCAGAGTGCCGGTGTTTTGCCGAGTTCGCTGACCGAATCACATGAGTCAATTCTCCGAGCAGCGGCACCACTGGTTCAAGAGCGCATGACTGTGCTCAGTGAGGCCGTTGGCCTGCTCAAGTTTTTGTTCATCACCAGTGAGCAGCTGGAAATCGAAGAAGATGCCCTGGCTGGCTTGCCTGAAAATGCCGCAGAAATCACACACGCTGCCCTCGAGGCGATTGAATCGCTGCCTACTTTTGACACCGTTAGTTTGCAAGATGCACTAAACGCCAAGTTGGTCGAAGAGTTGGGCCTCAAGCCTCGAAATGCCTTTGGCCCGGTACGCACCGCTATCTCGGGGCGCCGCGTGTCTCCGCCGTTGTTCGAGTCGATGGAGATTTTGGGCCGCGAAGAGTCAGTTGCCAGACTGCGTTCGTTTGCCCAGCGCGGCTAGTCGGGCTAAGATTGTGTGTCGGGCCGAAGGGCTCATTCATTGGGATATGGTGTAATTGGCAACACGAAGGTTTCTGGTTCCTTTGTTCTTGGTTCGAGTCCAGGTATCCCAGCCAGTGAAACAGTCGAGAAATCGGCTGTTTTCTTTTTTAACTAGGCTTGCCCTATGAAACCTGAAGTTCTCGAATATTTAGCCTCGCAGCCTGATTTGCAACGCAGCATCCTTGAGTCAATGCTGCAGGTTTGCCTAAGAGAAATACCTGATACCGAGGCGGTAATTTCTTACGGAATCATTGGTTTCAGATACCAAAATAAGGTTCCGTTTTTTATATCGGGATGGAAAAACCACGTCAGTATTCACGGTGGGCGAGACCTGGGTACGAATGCGCTCAAGGTTTTTCCAGAGCTAAAAGTTGTAGGCACCACCATCCAAATTGCGCTGCAGGCACCGCTTACTGAGGCCACCCTCGTTGAACTAATTCGACTGCGACTGGAAATTTTTGATGAATCGGGAGGTAAGCGATGAACTGGGCGGTTTGGTTAGCTGTAGTCAGCCTAGGTTTTACCGCGCTTTTTCAAATGGCTCTTATGTTGGGTGCTCCGTTGGGTGAATATGCCTTTGGTGGGCAGCACCGTGGGCGGTTGCCTATTGGATTTCGAATCGGTAGTGCAATTAGTGCACTTGTATATCTTGGAATCGCGGGCCACTATCTGGCGCAAATTGGTCTTTTCAACCAGTTACTCCCAGATGCTCTCAACTCACTGGTGAACTGGGGGCTAGTCGGGTTGAACGTTGTCAGTTTGATATTGAATTCAATTTCTCGAAGCAAGTTAGAGCGCAAACTATGGGTTCCTGTGATCCTGCTCTTACTTACCTGTTCGGTGTTTATCGCCCTAGGCTAGCTTGAGGCTTTCACCAGGCTCCAATTCAATAAACTCTCCACCGTTTTTCGTGACAAATGCGGCAATCCGCGAGTTGTAAAGGCGATTGCCAAGTTCGCTGTGCAGTGCATTGTGCGTCGGGAACACTGTTGAAGCTTTAGCCTCGGTAACAAAATCTAGAACATCGCCCAGTTTCAACCATGGTGCCGAACTGGGGCAGGCAAGAACTTCAATCTTTTGATCAGGGAGTGTGTAGCTGTCGCCGGGGTAGTAGAGCACCCGATTCACCATGACTCCGCAATTCTGCACCAGGGGAATGCTGTGGTGAATTTCAAGATGCTGCTCTCCAACAAATTCAAGCTCAAAATTAGACACGCGATAAAAGTCACCGTGGTGAACCTCGTGGGTTACCAACTCAGGCATAGATTTGGCCAGCCGCTGGCAAACCTCGCCGGTACCGAATACCCGCAGGCTTGAATTTGCGGCAGCTAGTCGGCGTAGTTGCTCTTCGCTGCAGTGATCGTCGTGAACATGCGTTATTACGACCGCGGCAACAGTGCCCAGCTTGTCGAGTTCCCGAGTGTAGCTTCCCGGGTCAATCACTAGCTGCTCTGAGCCGATCGACACCACCAGGCAGGCGTGCTCCAGTTTCGTAATCTCCATGGCTCAATTCTGCCCTGCGTGAGTCTCTGCATCCGAATCGAATCTAGACTTTGTAGCGTGCAAGACAACCTAAATCTAAGAATCGCCACGCATTGGCGACTCATCTCTGCACTTTTTTCGGCGGCCACCATTGCTCTGGCTTTCGCCGTCGCCTTGCTCTCGACCATTTCTTTAGGCTCAACTTTGGTCGTTGACTGGGTGGTTTTTGCGACTCTGGCAGTGTTGCTCGGCGGGCTTCAAGTTTTGAATTTTCGCCTCAAAAATCAAACTTTTTCGGCCGAGCTCGAGCCGTCTTTGATTGGCAATCGAACCGATATTTTTCAGGTTGCCGTTTGGGCAGCTGCGGCAGTTTTTGCAATGCTCCAATTGGTCGCTGGTCTTCTTCAAATTCAGGGATGGCATACTGCCGGCCAACTAAGCCTTACCGCGCTCATTGTGGGTGCACTATTTGTTCCGAGGTTTTATCTCGAGTTCGTTTTCGGGTGGATCTTTCGATTTGCTGAACAAGCGCGTCTGAAAGATTTGTCTCAGAGCAAGTTGCTCACATTAGCTCAGGCCGATGTGGTGGTGCTTCAGAAAACCGGCCTCGTCACCACCAGCGAACGCGCGGTCGCAAACTATCGGTTAGCGGTTGGAACTGATTTGGCGGCACCGGCTGAGCTGCTTGCAATTGCTGCTGGCCTTGCTGTCAATAATGCTCACCCAATCGACCGAGCCATTTTGTCGGCGGCTGCACATCGGGCTGTTGACGCGATTCCAATGGTTGACCACAGGGTTATCCCCGGCCAAGGCCTGATTGCCGTAGCTGATGGTCAAACCTATGTAATGGGTGGCCCGGTGGTGCTGACCAGCCGAAACATTGACATTCATGTGAGTGACTTGGTTGCAGCCGATGCAGCGAACCAGGCTGGCCACACGGTTGCTTTCATAATTCGAGACGGAAAACTTTTGGGATTCATTGAGCTGGTCGAGCGGCTTCACCCGCAGGCCGCTCGCTCGGTTGATTACCTCCACTGGGGTCAAAAGTTTGTGGTCATTCTTACCGGAGATGCTTTCGGAGTCGCCAAGCACCTTGCGGAAGAAATTGGTGCAGATGACTTCAACGCCGAAGTCTTGCCCCACCAGCGTGCCGAGTCAATCGCGAAGCTAATTGAGAGTGGATCAAAGGTGGTTGTCGTTGCCGACCCGGGTGACCAACCCGCCGCACTGCAGCAAGCCGAATTGGCAATTTTGTACGGCGTTGAAGAGTCTGACCTCGAAGAAACTCAGAAGTTAGAAAATGCCATGAGTTTGGCTGACGAAGACTTATTGGTTTTTTCCGAGGCGACGGCCAAAATCTCTAACCTGGTCAGCAGTTGGAACCAGTATCTGAACCTGCAGATCCTGTCAGCGGCGGTGGCGATTATTGCATCTGGTTTGTTCTGGGGCGCGATGGCCGTTCCAGCGGTAATTTTGGCGCTTGGGTTGACGGCCTTGAACCTACTCACCCTCAAAAAACTGCAGTCGGTAACCAAGTGACCAAACTGGCCTATGTACTCAACCCGGCGGCAGGTTCGTCTACTGCCGGCTCAAAAGCGGCAGAGGCATTGACTCTACTGGATGCTAATTTTGAACTGATTGACTGTTCGGCTGAAAATTTCAATTCGGCGCTCCTGGCCGCAAAAGCTGCACTCGAAGATCCAGAAGTATCCGGTCTCGTGGTGGCCGGTGGTGACGGCATGGTTCACCTGGGAGTAAACGCGGTCGCAGCAACCGGAAAACCGTTAGGCATATTGCCGGTCGGCACCGGTAATGACGCCGCGCAGAAATTTGGCTATCGTATCGGAGACCCAGTGGCTTGCGCCCGACAAATAATGGCAGGCCAGATTGCTCCGATCTCCGTTGATTTCGGACGTGGTTGGTCAAAACAAAACGAATTTAGATTCGCAGGTTCACTCTCAGCAGGCTTCGACGCGCTGGTGAATCGCAGGGCTAACGGCATGACTTGGCCCAAGGGGCAGGCTCGCTATCAGGTGGCGATGCTGCTCGAGTTAGCTAAGTTCGAGCCAATTCGCTACCACCTTGAAATCGATGGTGAGCCGAGAACCATTGACGCCATGCTCTGTGCCATAACCAACAACGGTCAATTTGGTGCTGGCATGAAAATCGTCCCCGATGCGTCAGTAACCGATGGGCTAATTGATCTGTTTATCGTTCACGCAATCTCAAGATTTGAACTGATTAAGATTTTCCCAAAGGTCTATTCGGGCGGGCACATTGGTCACCCTGCGGTGGAAATCATTCGGGCTCAAGAGGTAGTTATTTCGGCTGAGGGTATGCCTGGCTACGCAGATGGCGAGTTTATTGGTGATTCGCCGATTAGAGCCCAGGTGGTCGCTGGCGGTCTCAAACTCTTACTCTCGAACCAAATCTGAAACTAACTGGCACTTTGATGCGCCGATGTGGCATACTTTTCAGGTTGCGTTTATTAGGTCCCATCGTTTAGCGGCCTAGGACACCGCCCTCTCACGGCGGCAGCAGGGGTTCAAATCCCCTTGGGATCACCAATTCCCTCTCGATGATTCGCTCTCGGGAGGGAATTTATTTTTAACCGCGTGAGCGACGTAGCGCCGTCAAAATCAAAACCACTGAGACCGGGATCAGTGCCGCCGCGTTGAGCCCCACAAAAGCAAAAGCGGCAAGTATTGTGCCGGCGACCGCCCCGCCAAACGCCCCGGCCAGGCTCATCAACGAATCGCTGACTCCCTGAACGTTTGCCTTTTCCTCAGCGGGAAGCGCGGTCGCCAACAGGGTTGAACCGGCAACAGTTGCCGCCGACCAGCCAAGCCCTAATAGAAAGAGCCCAATTGCCACGAGGTTGTGATCTTCACTGCCTAAACCGGCTAAGGCGAGCGCGATAACCAAAATTAACTGACCGATGATTACAGTTTTTACTCGACCAAATTTGTCACTCAGAATTCCAAATATTGGTGCAAAGGCATACATTCCGGCGATGTGCAGGCTAATCGTGAACCCAACTAAAACTAGCGTGGCGCCGTGGCTGGTCATGTGCACCGGGGTCATTGACATGACCGAAACCATTACCATGTGGCTGAGTGCAATCGAAGCCATGGCATAGCTGGCCAACGGGTGTCGGCGTAACGTGACCATGGCGCTCTTGAGCGAAACCTTGGGTCGATTACTTCGATCCACGTCGAGCTGCTGTGCCGTCAAAAGCGGATCTGGCCTTAGCCCGAACCAAAATACTGAGGTGGCACTCAGCTGCGCCGCGATGGTGAACAAAAACGGTCCGGTCAAGGTGGGCATACCAAGCTGGTTTCCCACAATTTCGCCCGGTCCGAACAGGTTTGGGCCGATAACCGCACCTACGGTGGTTGCCCAAACTACAACTGCCAAATCTCGGCCTGCTGATCGATTACTGGGTAGGTCAGTAGCCGCAAATCTAGCTTGAAGGCCTGCAGCTGAGCCTGATCCCAGCAAAAATAGGGCAACCAGCAGCAGCGGGAAAAATCTGAGCGAGGCCGCAGCAATCACCAGGGTTGCTCCAGAAATAGCCAGCGCAGCACCGGTCGCAAGAGCGACCCTTCGACCTCGCTTGGCGGCCAAGCGAGCCAGTGGAATTGCCCAGGTGGCGCTACCCAGCGTTGAAAAAGTCGCGGCAGCGCCCGACCATGCAGCAGTGCCAGACAAATCTGCTGCCAACAGGGCTCCGATAGAGAGTGTTGAGCCGAGGCCAAAACCGCCCAAAACCTGACCCGCGGTGAGGGTCTTAACGGTTCGTCTCTGAATCGTTTCCAGCTCAATTTGGCTCACTTTGTCAGCCTAGCCCTTGGTAAACTTGAGGTTCGAACTTTTGAGGTGTTGCAATGTCAAATAAGCCGCTAACTTTGGCTGAAAAAGTATGGAATAACCACCTGGTTACCAAGGGTGAAAACGGTTCACCCGACTTGCTCTACATCGATCTGCACCTGGTTCACGAGGTAACCAGCCCGCAGGCATTCGACGGTTTGCGCATGGCTAATCGCCCGGTTCGTCGCCCAGATCTAACAATTGCCACTGAAGATCACAACACCCCAACAGTCGACATCGATAAGCCAATCGCCGACATAACCAGCCGCACCCAAATTGAAGCTCTTCGTAAAAATGCGGCCGAATTTGGCATTCGCATCCACTCACTCGGCGATATTGACCAAGGAATTGTTCACGTGGTTGGCCCACAATTAGGCTTGACCATGCCCGGAATTACGGTGGTTTGCGGCGATTCGCACACCTCCACCCACGGCGCATTCGGGGCCCTGGCCATGGGTATCGGCACCAGCGAGGTTGAGCACGTGCTGGCCACTCAAACACTTCCTCTAAAACCCTTCAAAACCATGGCGATCAACGTCGAGGGCACACTTCGCTCAGGTGTGACTGCAAAAGACATCATCCTTGCCGTTATTGCCAAGATTGGCACCGGCGGCGGTCAAGGTTATGTGCTCGAATATCGTGGTTCGGCAATTCGTGCGCTTTCGATGGAAGCCAGAATGACAATCTGCAACATGTCAATTGAGGCAGGTGCTCGTGCCGGCATGGTCGCCCCAGACGAGACCACTTTCGCTTACCTAAAGGGTCGTCCGCACGCACCCGAGGGTGCCGACTGGGATGCCGCGGTCGAATACTGGAAAACTCTTCCAACCGATGAGGGCGCCAAATTCGACGCCGAGGTATTTCTTGATGCCGACACCCTAGACCCGTTTGTCACCTGGGGTACTAACCCTGGCCAGGGTGTCAGCCTGCTCGACTCGGTGCCAAACCCGGAAGAAATTAGCGATCCTAACGAAAAGGCCGCGGCTTTGCGGGCACTTGAATACATGGATCTGCAACCGGGCACCAAGATGAAAGACATACGAGTCGACACGGTATTTTTGGGTTCTTGCACAAACTCTCGCATCGAAGATTTGCGTGCCGCCGCAGCGATTATCAAGGGCCGGAAGAAAGCAGATGGCCTGCGAATGATGGTGGTGCCAGGCTCGCAGCGTGTTCGAGTTCAGGCAGAACAAGAAGGCCTTGATGCAATCTTTAAAGAGTTCGGTGCCGAGTGGCGATTCGCCGGCTGTTCAATGTGCCTTGGCATGAATCCAGACCAGCTAGCTCCGGGTGAGCGCGCAGCCTCAACTTCTAACCGCAACTTCGAGGGCCGTCAGGGTAAAGGTGCACGCACCCACTTAGTCTCACCTCTGGTAGCAGCTGCAACCGCAATTCGCGGCACACTTTCAAGCCCAGCCGATCTTGAGGAGCAAAACTAATGGAAAAGATCAGCGTGTTTTCAGGAGTGGCAGCGCCGCTTCGTCGCAGCAACGTAGACACTGACCAGATCATCCCGGCGGTCTACCTAAAACGAATTACAAAAACTGGTTTCGAAGATGCCCTTTTTGCAGCATGGCGCGGAGACAAAGAGTTTGTTCTAAACCAAGAGCCCTATAAAAAAGCTCAGGTGCTAGTCGCCGGGCCAGACTTCGGTACCGGCTCTTCGCGTGAGCACGCGGTTTGGGCGTTGAGAGACTACGGTTTCAAAGCTGTATTTTCATCCAAATTCGCCGACATTTTCCGCGGGAACTCTGGAAAGCAGGGTCTAATCGCGGGGGTTATCAGCGATGCTGACACTGAAAAACTGTGGGCGGCAATCGAAGCCAACCCCGGTGTCGAAATTACCGTCGACCTTCCAAATCAAACAGCCACGATTGGTTCGCTAGTCGTCCCATTTGAGATTGACGAATACACTAAGTGGCGTCTGCTAGAGGGTCTTGACGACATCGGCCTTACCCTTCGCGACGAGCAAGCAATCACTGATTTCGAGGCAAAGCGCGAGTCTTGGCGCCCCAAGACTCTGCCGGCGAAGCACTAAGGGGCCAAATGAGCCAAATCACCGTAGAGGGCGGCAAACCGCTAGTCGGCCGCATCGACCTAAAGGGCGCAAAAAACCTGGTTACCAAAGCCATGGTTGCTGCCCTGCTGGGCGAAGAAATATCGGTGCTCAAAGATGTCCCGTTTATCAGCGACGTCGAAATCGTTTCTCGGCTATTGCAATTGCACGGGGTAAAAATCACCCACGCTGAAAACGGCGAGATGACGCTTGACCCAACCAACGTGAAATCTGCTCGCATGGTCGACATTGATGCGCATGCCGGTTCTTCACGAATCCCAATTCTTTTCTGTGGCCCGCTGTTACACCAGCTGGGCGAAGCCTTTATCCCGGGGCTCGGCGGATGCCACATCGGCGATCGACCAATCGACTTTCACTTCGAGGTGCTGCGCAATTTCGGTGCCGTTATTGAAAACCTAGAAAATGGCACCAGACTAACCGCGCCAAAGGGTCTGCACGGCGCCAAAATTGCCCTGCCGTACCCATCGGTGGGTGCAACTGAACAGGTGCTGCTAACGGCTACTCGTGCCGAAGGGTTGACCGAGCTTAGCGGTGCCGCCATTGAGCCTGAAATCATGGATTTGATCGCCATCCTTCAGAAAATGGGCGCCATCATTTCAGTCGACACCGACCGTGTTATTCGCATCGAGGGTGTCAGAAAATTAGGTGGCTACAGTCATCGCGCGCTGTTTGACCGCAATGAGGCAGCTTCTTGGGCCTGTGCCGCGCTGGCCACCAAGGGTGACATTTTCGTTGGCGGTGCCAGACAGAACGAAATGATGACGTTCTTGAACGTTTTCCGCAAGGTCGGCGGCGCTTTCGAGATCGAAGACGAGGGCATTCGTTTCTATCACCCCGGCGGCGACCTAAAACCAGTCGTACTCGAAACCGATGTTCACCCCGGCTTTATGACCGACTGGCAGCAACCCCTGGTGGTCGCGCTGACCCAGGCTAAAGGTCTGTCAATCATTCACGAGACGGTTTACGAGAACCGCTTCGGTTTCACCGACGCCCTGGTTGATATGGGCGCTCAGATTCAGATTTATCGCGAATGCCTGGGCGGTACCGCCTGCCGATTTGGTCAGCGAAACTTCAACCATTCTGCGGTCATTTCTGGCCCCACCGAACTCCACGCGGCCGACATTCGAGTACCTGACCTTCGTGGTGGCTTTAGCCATATGGTTGCGGCCCTCGCAGCCAAAGGCACTTCAAATGTCACCAACGTCCAGCTAATTTCGCGTGGTTATGAGCACTTCCTGCAGAAGCTAGAGGCTCTGGGCGCCAACTTCAGTTACACCGAGTAACTATGGCCACCAAATACACGGACCTTAAGATGCCGAAAATTCGGCCAACCGAGCGCTACCCGCTGTTGGCCATGATTGCCGCTGTGCTCATCCCGCTGGTCAGGTTGTTGTTCGGTTTGAAAGTTGTCGGTGCCGAGAAACTGCCAAAAACCGGCCCCTACATTCTGGTGGCTAACCACGTCACAAACCTCGATGCGCTGGCCGTTGCCTACCTGATTTACGTAAAGCTCGGTCGAGCCCCGCACTTTCTTGCCAAAGAGGGGCTGTTCAGAACCCCGGTGGTCGGCGCCGTGCTTACCGCTGCCGGGCAGATCCCGGTATACCGCTCGGGAAAGCGAAACGATGCTCAGATGGCCGCCGCACACGCCTACCTGAAGGCTGGTCACACGATTGCGATATTCCCGGAGGGAACTTTGACTCGCGACCCAGAGCTTTGGCCGATGCGCGGAAAAACCGGCGCCGTGAGGCTGGCGCTCGATACCGGAGTTCCGGTCTACCCGGTGGGGCAGTGGGGCAGCGAAAAGGTGCTGAACCAATATGGCTCGAAATTTCGCCCAGGCTTTTGGAAAAAAGTCAGCATCCTGATCGGCGATGAAATCGATCTTCACAGCTATCGCAAGAAACAACTTTCCCCAACCGAGTTGCACTCGGCCACCAACACCGTGATGAAAGAAATTACAAAGTTGGTAGAGGTGTTGCGCGGCGAGCAGGCGCCTGATGAAATTTGGGATCCGGTCACCGCGGGTCAAAAAGTTACCGGTAACTTCAAAAAGTCGAAGAAGGCTTAGATGGCAAAAATTTCAGTGATTGGAGCCGGAAGCTGGGGAACCACTTTCGCCAAGGTCTTGGCTGATAACCCGGAAAACTCGGTTCAGCTTTGGGCTCGACGCCAGGAAGTCGCCGACGAGATCAATCAAGACCACCGAAATGGCGATTACCTACCCGGGATAACTCTGCCTAAACAACTGCGAGCCGCTACCGACTTGGCCGAAGTCTTGAACGGTGCCGAACAGGTCTATCTTTCGGTGCCATCGCAGTCACTTCGCGCAAACCTTGAGCAGTGGGCTCACCTGGTGCCTAAATCAGCAATTTTGGTTTCGCTCATGAAGGGTGTCGAGAAAGACACCGGTTTGCGCATGAGCGAGGTTATCGAGCAGGTTACCGGTTTTCCCAAATCGCAAATTGCTGTCGTTTCGGGCCCAAACCTGTCTCTCGAAATTGCAGCGGAGCAACCAACTGCATCGGTAGCCGCATCAACCAGCGCAGAAACCGCTGCTGCAGTTGCTTCGGCTTCGAGTAACGAATACTTCACCACTTTCACCAACAAAGACGTTATTGGCACCGAGTTTGGCGGAATCCTAAAGAATCTGATCGCGGTAGCCATCGGAATTGTCAACGGTGTCGGTTATGGCCAAAACACCAAAGCCTCGATCATGACCCGCGGCCTAGCTGAAATTTCTAGATTCGCAGTCGCCTATGGGGCCAAACCAAACACCATGGTTGGGTTGTCTGGGCTTGGCGACCTAATTGCAACCTCAGAGTCGCCGCTCTCGCGCAACCACAAAGCGGGAGAAATGCTGGGTAAGGGTTACACCCTTCGCGAAGTTCTCAAACGCATGTCACAAACCGCAGAGGGATTGTCTTCTGTGGCGCCGGTTTTGCAACTTGCAGCCGAAAAAGGCGTCAAGATGCCGATTGTTGAGCAGGTACAGGCCGTGCTAGAGGGCAAACTCAACCCCCGTGATATTGCTCCGCACCTTACGCACGAGACCGACGGGCCACAGGGCGAATGACCAAATTGCGAGTCGCTGTTTTATTTGGTGGCAAATCTAGCGAACACTCAATCTCCTGCGCCACTGCCGCTGGTGTGTTAGGTGCGATTGACCGAAGCAAATACGAAGTTTTGCCCATCGGAATTACCCGAGCCGGTCAGTTCGTTCCAGCCCTCGACGATGCCTCGCACTGGGCGCTTCGCAAAGGTAATTTGGCCGAGGTCGAATTTGAGGGTACTTCGATTGAATTTTCGATGGCCGGCGACCGACAGGTTTTTGAAGTTTCACCAGACGGCACCAAGAAATCGCTCGGAACAATTGATCTAGTTTTTCCGCTCTTGCACGGCCCAAACGGCGAAGACGGAACTATGCAGGGTTTCCTCGAACTTTGCCAATTGCCTTACATTGGCAACGGGGTGTTAGCCTCTGCAGCCGGCATGGATAAAGAATTCACCAAGGCGCTTTTTCAGGCGGCCGGGGTTCCAGTTACGCCCCACGTTGTCGTAAGGCGAGAGGGTTGGTTAGCCGACCCTGAGACGAACCTTGAGTTACTTCGTGGTCTAGGGGAACTGCCATTTTTCGTGAAACCTGCCCGGGCCGGTTCTTCGGTTGGGGTTTCCAAGCTCAAAAAATGGGATGACCTCGAAGCCGCGTTCGAACTGGCTTTCCAACACGATGACAAGTTGGTGGTAGAGCGCGGAGTTATCGGGCGCGAGGTTGAGTGTGCCGTGCTCGAAGGAAAATTCGGGGGTGCACCACGAGTTTCGGTTGCCGGAGAAATCATCGTCACCGGCCGAGAATTTTACGATTTCGATGCCAAGTACCAAGACGAAGATTCTGTTCAGTTGATTGTTCCAGCTAACCTGTCAACCGATGTTCTTGTCGAGATGCAGGCTATTGCCCGAAAAGCATTTAACGCCCTCGGTTGCGAGGGCTTGGCCCGCGTTGACTTTTTCTTGACTGAACAAGGCTTCATCGTCAATGAAATAAACACCATGCCTGGCTTTACGCCGCTCTCCATGTTCCCAAGCCTGTGGCAGGCCAGTGGAATTGGTTACGCCGAGCTGATCGATGAGCTAATTACCCTCGCCCTCAACTGAGGTTGTGCAGCTGGCGCTCGCCGGTAGGTATTCAACCAGCGGTGCTAGCTCCTCTAGGGCACTCACACCTGAAACCACATCTGAATCCACAATCACTTCGGTTGCAGGGGTTCGGCCGAAAGTGACAAATCTGTAGTTTGGTCGGTTGCTGTCATCAACCAGCCAGTCAACATCCCCAGCGGTAACGCAGGGCAACTCACTAACGTTCACCGGCTCTAGCCCACATCTGAGCAAAATTGAAGTGGGATCGCCCCAAGCAGCGGTCGACTGGGCATTGGTATTACGTCGCGGTTGGCCAGAGATTTCATCACCCAAGCGAACAATAACTTCGGCACATGCAACATCATTTGCATACTCTGCAGGCTCTAAAGCCACCGTGCTTGAGCAGCCCGAGACTAGCGGCAGCAAAATCAAAAGTGACGCTGATATTTTTTTCATCAGCAACAGGCTACCCGACTCACAAGGAGTGTCTGAGTCGGGTAATTTGTAGTGGTGATGTCATCTGAAACAATTGCCGAGCTCGGCGAAATCGAGAGCCTTAAGCGCTGCGTGGCCCGTCTCAATCAGAGCGAATTTGAACTGGTTGGCTCAGGCGATGATTCGGCCGTTGTTTCGACCACAGACAACTCATTCGTCGTGACTACCGACACGATGATTGAAAACCACGACTTCAAACTTGAGTGGTCCAACGGTTATGACCTCGGCTGGAAAGCGGTGGCCACCAACCTAAGTGACATTGCTGCCATGGGTGCCCAGCCAACCGCCCTGGTGGTTGCCATCGCCCTGCCCGGAACCCTAACGGTGAGCTGGCTCGAAGCCTTTGCCGACGGGCTCCGCGATGCCTGCCAGGCGCTTTCTCCTGGAGTCGGGGTGGTCGGGGGAGACCTTGCTTCTGCCGAGCAGGTCTTTATTTCGGTTACCGCTCACGGCCAACTGATTGGTCGAGAGCCGGTGCGCAGAAACGGTGCCCAGATTGGTGATCAAATTGCAGTGGGTGGCACACTCGGTCGTGCCGCTGCAGGTTTAGCACTGCTGCAATCCAACAATGCGGATGCGATTAACGCCTACGACGACTGGGTGAACTGGCAACTTCGTCCGCAGCCACCGATTCATCTCGGTATCGCAGCCTCAGATGCCGGTGCGACCTCGATGCTCGACATTTCAGACGGTTTGGCGAAAGATGCCAGCCGCATCGCCAAGGCTTCGGCTGTGACCATGCAGATCGACCCAATGCAGCTGCTCGGCTATGAGGCTGTTCTCGAGGAGGCTGCGCGCGCTATCGGTGCCAGTGAGCGCGACTGGGTGCTTTTCGGCGGTGAAGATCACTCGCTCCTGGCAACTTTCCCGTCAGATGTGCAGCTTCCTCGCGGTTTCAAACGCATCGGAACGGTGTTACCACAGCAACCCGCAGCCGTGACGTTAGATGCTCAACCGCTTAGCGAGGCTGGTTGGGACTCAATTAGGGGCTAGTGAATTCGTATTAGGCGTGGAGTGCGCTGTTTAGGGTCACACCGGCACCACTGCGCGGGGTTACCTCGACTCGTCCGGTCTGTGAATTTCGACGGAACAGCAGATTAGCAATCCCAGAGAGTTCGACAGCTTTTACGCAACGTTCGCCATTTTCATCGATGATGGTCACCTTGGTTCCGGCGGTCACATATAGGCCCGCCTCAACCACCGAGTCGTCGCCGATTGAAATGCCCACACCCGAGTTAGCGCCTAGCAATGCCCGTTCGCCAATCACAACGCGCTGTTTACCGCCACCAGATAGGGTTCCCATAATCGATGCGCCACCACCGATGTCGCTGCCATCACCAACTACAACCCCTTGAGAAATGCGACCCTCAACCATTGAGCTACCGAGGGTTCCAGCGTTGAAGTTCACAAAGCCCTCGTGCATGATCGTGGTGCCAGGGCTCAGGTGTGCGCCCAATCGCACTCGAGAGGCGTCTGCAATTCTGACCTTTCGAGGAGTCACATAATCAACCAGACGCGGGAATTTATCTATGGCGTAGACCGAAATTCCGGCTCGGGTGAGGGTTGGTCGCAGCTGATCTAAGTCATCGAGAGCAATTGGACCAACATTGGTGAATGCAACAATCGGAAGGTTAGGAATTAGCCCGTCTAGATTGATCGAGTTCGGCTTTACCAGTAGGTGAGATAACAGGTGCAGGCGCAGATAGGCATCGGCGGTTGAGGTAACCGGTTGGCTCAAGTCGATTTCGGTTCGCACCCATTCGATTTTGACCCGTCTGCGAGCGTCTTCACCCACCAGTGCGTCCAATTCTTTTGGCACCACCCAAAGGGCGTCGCTGTTTGGTGCTGCACCCAAAATTGGGTTTGGAAACCAAACATCCAGCACCTCTCCGGTGGTGGAAACGGTGGCGAGGCCATGGCCCCATGCCTTTGAATCTACAAAGCCTGCTTCAGTCATAGGTTCAAGGTTACAAGTTAGGCTCGTCTTGTGAATTCAAAGCCTCTAAACCTTCAATCAGACGTCGTTGAGCTCACTGCCGAGCTGTGCAACATCGAGTCGGTATCGGGCAATGAAACCCGATTGGCTGACCTAATTTTCGAAGCTCTCGGTCGTTATCCACATCTCGAACTGCTTCGTGACGGCGATGCAATAATCGCCCGCACCAATTTTGGCCGTTCATCCCGAGTAATCATCGCGGGCCACATCGATACTGTTCCGGTTGCCGATAATCTGCCGGTGAAGCTATTGCCGATGGAGCGCGAACAAGTGCTTTGGGGTCGCGGTACCGTCGACATGAAGGCCGGCGTAGCCGTGCAGCTAAAGCTTGCTGCAACCATTTCCGACCCCAACGTGGATGTCACCTGGGTTTTTTACGATCACGAGGAAGTAGCCGCTGACCTGAATGGTCTGGGGCGCCTAGTGGCCAAATACCCACAGCAATTCGAGGCTGATTTCGCAGTTTTGTGTGAACCCACGGCAGCATTTGTTGAGGGTGGCTGCAACGGTACTCTACGTTTTGAGATCATCACCAGCGGTGTCAAAGCTCATTCGGCTAGGCCGTGGATGGGCAAGAACGCAATTCATGCGCAGGCTCAAGCGTTGACCATTCTGGCTAATTACGTTCCTGACGAAATTGAAGTCGACGGCCTGACCTATCGCGAGAGCCTGAACGCGGTGCTAACCTCCGGCGGTATCGCAACCAATGTGATTCCTGATCGAGCTGTGCTAACCGTCAATTACCGATTCGCACCAGACAAAACCGCCCAGCAGGCTGCGCAAAAAATGCGTGAGTTGTTTAGCGATTTCAGCCTCAATTTTGTTGACCTGGCAGATGGCGCTCGACCTGGTCTCGATCAAGAGCCAGCCAAGCGCTTTTTGGCTGCCATTGGGTTGGCCGCAAAGCCCAAATACGGATGGACCGATGTCGCTAGATTTTCCGCACTCGGAATTCCGGCGGTCAATTACGGTCCGGGAGATCCCAGCAAAGCGCATGCAGACGATGAACACGTTCCTGTGCGCCAAATTTACGAGTGCGAAGCCGGTCTTCGCGAGTGGTTGACCGCTTAGACGATGCAGCTTCACTGGAGCCTCAAGGCGGTAGGTGTTTATGCATTGGCTCGGCTTTCGAGCACCCTGCTGTTTTTGGCTGTGGCCGCTCAACAGGGGGCGAATTATTGGACCGCGGCATCGCCGAGTTATTTCGAGTTTCTAAATATTTGGGATGTCGAGTGGTTCGAGCGAATTTATAACAGCGGCTACCCAAATGTGTTGCCGACCGATGAATCTGGCAACGTGATGCAGAATGCCTGGGCTTTCATGCCGGCGTTTCCCATTTTGGTGAGGGCACTGTCAATCATTGTTCCGCTCGATTGGGTCTACCTAGCGCCAATCACAGCAACCTTGGTCGGTTTTGCGATGGCCATTGTGGTTTACCGGCTGTTTTCGATTCGATTCTCACAGTCAGTTTCACTATGGGGTCTCTACCTATTTGGGGCCTCGGCTGCCAGCCCGGTATTTCAGGTCGGCTACGCAGAGAGTTTGGGCATAACTTTTTTGGCTCTCGCGCTACACCAACTGCTGCGCAAAAATTATTTTCTTGCCGGTTTTGCAATCATTTTGTTTTCATTCACCAGGCCGGGAGCCCTTGCCTTCGCCCTGCTGATTTTCCTGTTGTTGACGGTCGAGTGGTTCAACTATCTGCGTTACGGAAGTTGGAATAAACCCCGCCTGAAGGGCCTAATTTGGTTGCTGCCGACTTCGATTCTGGCCGGGTTCAGTTGGCTGATCACCGCTGCAATAGCGACCGGCAGGCCAGATGCCTACTTAGCTACCGAGTTGGCCTGGCGTGCGGGTTATGTCGGTCATGACGAATTTCTTCCCTTTGAAGGAATTTGGACGGCCGCAGGCTATTTCTTAGGGGAGGGCACCGGGCAGCTCATGCTGCTTTTTGTAATTGGTTTGGTGGCTTGGTTTTTCAGTAGCCCCGCGGCCAAATCACTCGGAACTGAGCTGTACCTGTGGTCAGCAAGCTATCTCATTTACCTAGCGGCGGTTTTATTTCCGCAGTCAAGCACTGTGCGGCTGCTGCTACCAGCATTCCCGCTTTTTGCAGCGTTTGCGACTTTGCTGTTATCTCTGCCGAGAGCAGCAAAGATCGCTGCGGTAGTTGTTGGAATCTTGCTGCAGTATTGGTGGCTAATGGTCTGCTGGCATTACGTGGCCCCAGATTTTTCGCCACCGTAATTTAGAAATTACACCAAATTTTAGAAATATCTTCGGTATTTTTCTAGTCGAGCCCCTGCCTTTCAAGATTTGGCAAAACTGACCCCAAGCCCAGTGGGATAATAGAACTTCGGCAGAAATGCCAGCAATTCAAGGAGTTCCTAAATGGCAGCAATGAAGCCACGCACCGGCGACGGACCAATGGAAGCCGAGCGCGAGCCACGTGGGCTGATCGTACTTCGAGTACCTCTTGAGGGTGGGGGTCGTCTAGTTGTTTCTGTAAACGATGACGAAGCTAAGAATCTACATAAAGTTCTCGAGGGCGTAATCAAGAAATAGCCTCAACAAAAAAGCCGACCTTCGGGTCGGCTTTTTTTTGCTTAATCTTCTATTTCCGCTTGCTCGCTAGAAGCAAACCATCACCAACTGGCGAAAGGGCACTGACGAAATCTTCGTTGGCTTTGAAATAACGTAAAACGTCTCGGTAAACCGATGTTGCCTCGTCACGCATGGCTGGATCTGGCACACGATCGCGCCACAGTGAGTGCGCTATTGCTACAACTCCGCCGGGTCGAAGCAAACGCACCGCTTCACGAAGTTGTTCTTCTAGGGTTTCTCGGTCGGCGTCTAAAAAGACCATGTCGTAAGCGGCGTCTGCCATGTTTGACATCACGTCAACTGCGCGGCCTGAGATAACCCTGGTTCGATTGCTTGGAATCTTGGCGTCGGAGAATGCTTTTCTAGCTGCGGCCTGATTTTCAGGATCGTTGTCGATGGTCGCCAAAACTGCAGTGCTTGACCCGGAGAGTAACCAGAGGCCAGAAACACCGGTGCCGGTACCCGCCTCAACAATTGCGTTTGCACCCAGGGCCGATGCAACCAGTGCCAGGTGAGCGCCGGTAGTGGCAGTAACTGATTCAACCCCTAGTTCTTCGGCTCGCAATCGAGCCGCACGCAACACATCGGTTTCGAGTGTGAACTCTTCGGTGTATTTCCAGCTTGAAATTTTGTCGACCATGGTCACTCCTTGCCCACCAGCATAAGCCGAGCGGGTGCATAACCCGTGTAGCAAGGAGGTAACCTGTAAGGGTGTTTGGATTGAGCGGCGAGAAACTCCTGATTCTGGGGTTAATTGCCGTATTTGTTTTGGGTCCGGATCGCCTTCCTCACTATGCCGCGCAATTGGCAAAATTCATCAAAGCTGCAAAACGCATGGCCGATAACGCTAAGGGCCAGCTGGAGACCGAAATTGGTGAAGAGCTTGACTGGAAAAAACTCGACCCACGCCAATACGATCCGAGGCGAATTATTCGTGAGGCACTCAGCGAAGATGAACCTCCAAAGAGCCCAGGTCAGGGCCTAAATGAGGTAAAGACAAAAGTTCAACCCAGGCTTGCCGAAGGCGAAATCGCTCCGTTCGACAACGAAGCTACTTAAGAATTCTCAGCATCAGCTTTAGCAGCGGTGCCAGTCGCTGATATTCACTTCCGCGAGCAGGCAGCCTAAACCAAGAGGCAGCAATACCAATCGATTTTGGTTCAGTAAACCTAAGAAGGCCATACGGGCCGTTGCGTCGTCCGAAGCCCGAGGCTTTGAAACCACCCATCGGTGAAGACATCGAAGAAAAACTTGCTCTGAAACCCTCATTTATGTTTACGCTTCCAGCGTGTATCTGGGCTGCCACGTTAAGCGCTAGTTTTTCATCGCCGACCACTGAGGCGTTCAAACCATATTCGGTTGCGTTTGCAAATTCGATGGCCTCTGCCAAATTCTGGTAGGGAGTAAGCGCAATAACCGGGCCAAAAACTTCAGAGTGAAACATTTTGGCGTTTTCAGGCACGTCACTTAGGACCGTTGGTGCGTAAAAATTTGGCCCAAGTTCATTGAGAGCAGTACCGCCGGCGAGCACTTTGGCGCCCTGCCCCTTAGCGTCTTCAACAAAGCTTGAAACGCGCGCCAGCTGTGCTGCTGAAGTTAGCGAACCAACATCATTCTTGAAGTCTTTTGACTTTCCAACTTTGAGGCTGCTTACCCGTTCGGCGAAAAGCTTTGAAAACTCATCAAATTGATCTCGATGTACGTAGAGTCGCTCAATTGAGACACACAGCTGACCGGCAGAACCGAAAGCTCCACCTATCGCTATTTCCGCTGCCTTTGCCAAGTTTGCGCCAGGCAATACGATCATCGGGTTTTTTCCACCTAACTCAAGCGAATAGCCGATCAGGCGTTTTGCTGCGCGTTCGGCCACCGTGCGGCCGGTGGCTGTCGATCCGGTAAATGCTACGTAATCAACCGAATCTGTGATCGCGTTGCCAACCTCAGCCGCTGGTCCGGTAACGACGCGATAGAGCTCCTCAGGCACACCGGCAGAAACGGCAAGTGCTCGAGCATAGAGGGTGATCAGCGCGGTTTGGTTATCGGCTTTTTGCAGTACCCCGTTTCCTGCTGCCAATGCCGGTAGCACGTCGAGCATGCTGAGCGCCAACGGATAATTCCACGGAGTGATGATGCCAACCACCCCAAGCGGAACCTGGTCAACGAACGTTTTGGTGGCGATTGGAATACCGGCACGACTTCTTCTACGGGCAAGAACTCGCGGCGAAATTTTGCCGTAGTAATTTGCTGCACTAACGGCTCCGGTCATCTCTTCGAGCGCATGTGATCGGGCTTTTCCGGTTTCGAGTTGAAGCAGATCGAGCAGCTGCTCTTGATGTTCTAACAATAACTTCGCCAAATTTTTCAAAACTTTGGCGCGCTCAGTTACCGGCTTTGCCGCCCAGCTAAGCTGAGCTGACCTAAGTTGCTCGACCCTGGCAATCACTCCGGCAGCATTCAGTTGCGGAAGTGAGTAAATAACCTTCCCAGTGGTCGGGTTGATCACGTTGACCGGGTTACCCAGGTGGACCGAATCTTCAAGATTTTCCGTAATCGAAGCGATCAGAGCGGTTATTGATGTATCGGTCATTTGGGTCCTGCCTGTCTGAATTTCAAACCAAATTGAGCGGGATTTTCTTTCCGGCCAGCGAGTTGGATTCTGCGATCATTTTGTCAACTACTGACTCGAGTACTACCGCAGCCGAGTCATCGGTTGTGTTAGCGAGTAGCGGTTCACCCAAATCTGAACCGTTACGTAGTGGCACACTCAGCGGAATCTGAGCCAAAAGTTTTACCTCGGAGCCACTAATTTCAGTCAGTCTTGCGGCCACCTCTGCACCGCCGCCGCTGCCGAAGAGGTCAATTTTCTCGCCGCCAGGAGCCTCGAACCAAGACATGTTTTCAATGACGCCAAATATTTTTTGACCGGTTTGCAAGCCAACCGATGCACTACGTTCAGCGACTTCGGCGGCAGCCTGCTGGGGAGTTGTCACGACGACTGATTTGGCAGTGGGTAATTGCTGGCCAAGGCTGATCGCCACATCGCCGGTTCCCGGTGGTAGGTCAACCAACAAAAAGTCGAGGTCGCCCCAGTAAACATCGACCAAAAATTGCTCGATGGCACGGTGCAGCATTGGACCGCGCCAGGCAACAGGTTGGTTGTCGCTGACGAACATGCCAATTGATATAACTTTGACCGCACAGTTTTTGGTTTCAAAAACCGGAGGCAGAATCATGTCGTCAACCCTGGTTGGTTTGGCGATCAAGCCCAATTGGCCGGGGATCGAGAACCCAAAAATATCAGCATCAATCAGACCGACCTTGAAACCCCGCTTGGCTAAACCGATTGCTAAATTCGTGGTGATAGTTGATTTCCCAACTCCACCTTTTCCTGAGCCGATCAGGAAAATTTTGGTTAAGGAGTTTTCTCCGAATGGGTTGGTGCGCGGAGCCACCCCATTGCGAAGTTTTGCTTTCAACTGATCGCGTTCTGCGGCCGTCATAACTGACATTTCGAGGGAAACATCGAAGCCGGTCAGAGCGGCCCGAGCATCCGCCTCGATTCTCGATGCAGCAGGGCAACCGACTACGGTCAGTTTCACCTTGACATGTGTGTCACTGACCTCAACCATGCCCAATTCAGTAATTGGTCGGCGCAACTCTGGATCAATTACTCGACCCAGAGCGTCGAGGATGGCCTGACTCATTTGGTTTTCTTGTTAGCCTTGCCGCCGTCTTCGCGCAGCTCTTCTAGCAAATCGCGCACGGCATCGCGCAGTTCGTCGCGAACAAAATCTTTGGTTGCCATTTCTTCGATGGCTAACCTCAGCGCAACCACCTCACGCGCCAA
Source organism: Actinomycetota bacterium (assembly GCA_041180285.1). Taxonomy (GTDB): domain Bacteria; phylum Actinomycetota; class Actinomycetes; order Actinomycetales; family Microbacteriaceae; genus Rhodoluna. Next base: position 6,302 of record JBEGRV010000007.1, on the reverse strand, counting down.
ATACTCGGTGTCGGCAAGATTGCGTTCTGCGCGTTGACGATCTTGCTCGAACTTAACTCGGTCTCGGTCATCCTGTCGGTTTTGCGCCAGCAAGATGAGCGGGGCAGCGTAAGAGGCCTGCATCGAGAGAATCAGAGTGAGTAGGGTGAAGTTCGTTGCCCGAGGGTCGAACTGAAGGCCTTGAGGGCTGAGGGTGTTCCAAGTTAGCCAGATTGCGATGATGATGGTCATCCAAATCAAGAATGCTCCGGTGCCCATGGCGCGAGCGAACGCCTCAGAGGCGCGACCGAACTGCTCGCGGTCAATGCCGATTCTGGGCACAAAACGCTCACGGCTGCGAAGCGGAGCATCAAGACGGTTTTTCGCCATTAGCGTGCCTCCTCTTCATTTCGCCAGTCGTCGGGTAGCAGGTGGTCAAGAACGTCGTCAACAGTGACCACGCCGATCAAGCGGTTTTCACGATCGACCACCGGTAGAGCAACCAGGTTGTAATTGGCGAGCAGTCGGTGGATTTCTTTGATGTCGGTTTCAGGCGAGATCGGTTCGAGTTCAGTGTCTAGCAGTGAACCCAACCGCTCGTGAGGGGGGTAGCGCAACATCTTTTGGAAGTGGACGACGCCAAGGTATCTTCCGGTTGCTGTTTCATACGGAGGCAGAGTGACGAACACCGATGCTGCCAAAACAGGCGCAACGTGCTTTCTTCGAATTAGCGCCATCGCTTCAGCAACCGTGGCATCGGCGGCACAAATAATCGGCTCGGTGGTCATCATGCCGCCGGCCGTGAATTCATCAAACTGCATCAGCATTCTGATGTCTTCAGCTTCTTCCTCATCCATCAAATCAAGGATGGCTTCGGTACGTGCCTCGGGCAGGTTGGCCATCAGGTCGGCGGCGTCATCCGGTTCCATCAGGTCTAGAACCTCAGCAGCTCGCTCGTCGTCGAGCTCTTGAATGATGTCAATCTGTTCTTCTTCTGGCAACTCTTCAAGCACGTCGGCCAAACGCTCATCGTCGAGCTCTTCAGCCACCTCGATCATTCGTTCATCTGGCAAATCCATCAGGGCTGAAGCTAGGTCGGCTGGGCGCAGGTCGGAGTAGGTGGCAAGTAGCTGCTGAGCAGATTGACCCTCTTCTCCTTTGCTTTGCTCAAGCACTGCTTCCCACGGCGCAAACAGGGTCGCACCTCGAGAAAATGGTGAAGTTGAAGTTTTGGGGCGGCGCAAGAATAACTCTGAAATCAGCCAGTCTTTGTTTTTGTTTTGCTCAATGGCCAAATCTTCGATGTTGGCTTCGCCGCTGCCGTCTTTTAGCTGAACCTTGCGACCCAGCATTTCAGCGATCACGCGTATTTCTTGACCACGTTGAGTGAATCGCCGCAGATCAATCAGACCTGTGGTGATTACTTGCCCCGGTGCCACCGATGTGACGCGGCTAATCGGCACAAAAACTCGGCGTCGTCCGGTAATTTCAACCAGCATTCCAGTGGCTTTTGGGGCGCCTGATTTACGGTAGGCAACAAGAACGTCAATGACTTTTCCGACGCGGTCTCCCACCGGATCAAAGACGCCACAGCCGGCCAATCGGGCCACAAAAACTCTGGTTGCGCTCACCCTACAACCTTAGACGAGTCGGCTTTGACATGCGAGAATGGGATGATGAACAAACCGAGAAGAATCACCCCAAAAATGGCGGGCGAAATGGCCCAGGGTGTGGTCGTAGCAGAATTTGGCGACTATCACCAGGCTGTCTACTTTGTCGACAAATTAGTCAAAAGTGATTTCCCGGTAGCTCAAATTGCAATTGTCGGTAGTGACTTGCGCTCCGTCGAGCGAGTGCGAGTCAAGCTTTCATATGCAAAATTGGCCCTTAGTGGCGCTACCACCGGCTCTTGGGTTGGGTTGCTATTCGGTTTGCTGTTTTTCTCTGCTCCTGCAGACGGTTCTATGGTCACCGGCAATTTGATTCAGGCGTTATTTATCGGCGCTGGGCTCGGAATGCTATTCAACGTGGTTCGTTACTCACTGGCCAAAAACAAGCGCACCTGGTTGTCTCAGTCGCAGATTGTGGCCAAAAACTACCAGGTTCAGGTTCCAGCCGATTTGGCAGCTGAGGCAAAACTAAAGGCTGCGGCCTCTAACGACTAGCGCTTAGTGAGCCAGCTGCTTCATCCATTCTTCAATCTCATCTGCCGATCTCGGCAATGCAGCCGAAAGATTCTCGGCACCGGTTTCGGTTACCAAGATGTCGTCTTCAATTCGGATGCCAATGCCGCGAAATTCGGCCGGAACCAGCAGGTCATCAGGTTGAAAATAAAGCCCCGGCTCAATGGTGAAAACCATGCCGGGTTGCAATTCGGCATCAAGGTACATTTCATTTCTAGCTTGCGCACAATCGTGAACATCAAGGCCCAAATGGTGGCTGGTACCGTGCACCATCCAGCGACGATGAAATTGTTTATCAGGTTCTAGAGACTCAGCGGCGCTTACCTTTAGCAAACCCCAATCTGCGCATTTTTGTGCAATTACCTGCATGGCCGCCTGGTGAACCTCACGAAATTTCACACCGGGTTTGACCACCGCGAAGGCGGCATCGGCTGCCTCTCGAACAGCTTCGTGCAGGGTTTTCTGCAGCTCGGTGTACCGCCCATTAATCGGCAAAGTTCTGGTTAGGTCAGCGGTGTAAAGCGTCTCGAGCTCGACCCCGGCATCAAGCAGCACAAGCTCTCCGGCTCGGGTCTCTCCGTTGTTGATGATCCAGTGCAGGATGCAGGCGTGGGGACCGGCCGCAGAAATTGTGTCGTAACCTAGCTCGTTACCTTCCTCACGAGCAACCGCAAAAAACGCGGTTTCAAGCACGCGCTCGCCACGAGGGCTTTTCACAGCGGTTGGCAAGGCTCTGACCACAGCCTCGAACCCCTTAATCGACTTAGCCACCGCACTGCGTAGCTGCTCAATTTCAAACTCATCTTTGACCAGACGGAGTTCAGAGACGAACCTTGCCAAGTCAGGGTTGCTCAAATCAATTGCGGTTTTTAGCCCTGGGTGGTTGCCCAGTTCATTCAGGTCACGGGTTTCGATTTGTAGCAGTTGAGAAATCTCTGCCAAGCCGGCCCTTGCTCCCACCCAAAATTCTCCAATTGCAGGGTTGGCAAAAAACTCATCTGAATCGCGGTTTGCGGTTGGGCGAAAGTAGAGCACCGCCGAGCCATCCGGTTCAATCAGCAAAACCGAATCCGGAACGGTTTCGCTGCCCCAACCAGTGAGGTGGGTAAAGGCAGAGTGGGGGCGAAATCTGTAATCGGTGTCATTGCTGCGCACCTTGGTTGAACCGGCATCGATGCGAATTAGTTTTCCTGAAAATTCAGCGGCTACTTTTGCGCGACGAAGTTTCGCCCATGGCGAGGCTCGGTTGGCCTCAACCGTCTGGTTCGGTCGGTCGGCCCATCCCGAGGCCATGTACTTCAAAAATTCGACGCTGTGCGGCGTGCGCGAACGGGCCGGGGTCTTTGGTTTAGAGGTTTTCTCTGCCATTGCTTTATTCTTCCACTTGGGAGGCTCACTTGATCATCGACCTACATTCGCATTCGACGCGCTCTGACGGCAAAGAAAGCCCAACTGAGGTTTTTTCCCACGCTGCGACTGCTTCGGTTGATGTTTTGGCCCTAACCGATCACGACACCGCAGATGGGTGGGCTGAGGCTCGAGAAGCTGCAGCTAGAGCCTCAATTGGGTTCATCCCTGGAATTGAAGTGACCACTAGGGCAGAAGTGACCCGAGGCGATAAACGTCAGTACATTAGCGTGCACATGTTGGCTTATCTTCCAGACCCTGCCAACCACGAGCTGGCGACGGCACTTAGCCGTAATGTCAACACTCGAGAACTGCGGGCCCAACGAATGGTTGAGCTACTGGCTGACGATTACGAAATTAGCTGGGATTCAGTGCTCGCCGAATTGGCGCACGGAGCCACAATCGGTCGCCCGGCGATTGCAGATGCCCTCGTTTCTGCCGGCTATTTCACCGATCGTAGTGAGGTCTTTAACGGCCCACTTTCGAGGCATTCGAAGTACTACGTGCCAACCGAAACTCTCGATGTAATCAGGGCAATCCACCTGATTAGAGCTGCCGGGGGAGTCCCAATTATTGCGCACCCGCTCGGCGGAGCCCCAGAGAGCATGAGCCGCGATGACCTACCCGAAGAGCATTTTGAAAAGCTGATAGAAGCCGGTATGGCCGGCTTCGAGGTCGAGCACCGCGAGGTTCCTAAGGTGGCCCGTGATTGGCTGCGAATGTTGGCTGCCAAACATGACCTGATTACCACGGGAGCTAGCGATTATCACGGTCTCGAAGGTAAACCGAACCGCCTGGGTGAGAATTCAACCAGCAAAGAAATGCTGCAGCGCATTTTGGCTCAGGCCAGCGGGGTGGAGCCTAGCCTTTAGCCTCGCCGCTTTGTCCGCCGCGAGTTCTGCGGCGCTGGCGGTTTCTCGACGACTCGCCTCGAGTTGCGCTCTGCCCGTTTTCGGCACTTTCAGAACTTTTTTGGTTTTCACGCCTTGAACGCTGCTGCTGGCCTGAACCAGATTTGCTGGCTGGGCCCCCAGTTTTCTGTTTATCGCCCTCGGTTGCCGCCTTTGACTTAACCAATCGTCCCTTGGTTCCCGGTGCAATAGCCAAATCGGTAAAAACGTGTGCAGACGAAGAATAGGTTTCTTCTGGGTCAGGGGTATTTAGTTCAAGCGCTGAATCAATGTGTTTCCAGCGGACCAGATCTTCCCAATCGACAAATGTGACAGCAATACCGGTTCGTCCTGCTCGGCCGGTGCGACCGATGCGGTGCAGATATGCCTTTTCATCCTCGGGAACTGTGAAGTTGATTACGTGAGTCACATCATCGACATCGATACCTCGAGCGGCAACCTCAGTAGCCACCAGGATTTCCTTGCGTCCGGTTCTAAAAGCTGTTAGCGAGCGTTCGCGAGCCTCCTGCGACATGTCACCGTGTAGGCCGGTTGCCTTGAAGCCTCGATCAACCAGCTCTTCAGCCAACTTTCCGGCCTGGCGCTTGGTCTTGGTGAAAATCACAGTCTTACCGCGACCCTCGGCCTGCAAAATTCGACCGACTAACTCGTCTTTGTCGAGTGAATGGGTTCGGTAGATGAACTGCTTAATGTCAGCCTTGGTCATGCCCTCATCAGGATCATTGACTCGGATGTGCACCGGACGGTTCTGGTACTTGCGCGCCATACTGACAATTGCTCCGGGCATTGTTGCCGAGAACAACATGGTCTGTCGATCTTGCGGGGTGTAGTTGAAAAGTCGCTCAACGTCGGGCAAAAATCCGAGATCCAGCATTTCATCGGCTTCGTCCAGCACCATTATTTGGATGTCGGCCAGGTTTAACTTGTGCTGTTTGGTGAGGTCTATAAGACGGCCTGGAGTTCCAACGATGATTTGGGCACCGGCATCAATTTCAGCAACTTGGCCTTCGTAAGATTTGCCGCCGTAAATTGCCGCCACCATCGTTTTGCGATTCGCGGTGGCTAGTTTGAGGTCGTCTGCTACCTGAATTGCTAGTTCGCGAGTCGGTACAACAACCAGCGCTTTGGGGCCGGGAGCTGGCTCGATACCAAGCCTCTGAATCAGCGGCAAACCAAATCCTAGAGTTTTTCCGGTTCCGGTTTTCGCCTGGCCAATTAGGTCTTGACCCGAAAGCGCCAGCGGAATCGCCTGCTCTTGAATGGGAAATGGTGATGTGATGCCTCGATCTTCGAGAGCCGAAACGATATCGGCGTCAATACCGAGTTCACTGAAAGTCAAATTTTTCTCCTATGAATACCCAATCAGTCTAGTCAGACCTAATTTGGCTGGGTTAGCGCGCAAAGCGGCCGACTTGGCTTCGGCCAAATTGGTATTGTTGTGGGATGTTCGAATGGTTCAAGCGGTTTCGCTCGTCGGGTAAAAAACTGGTTTTGCCCAGTCGTGAAGAACGCTCAGCTCGAAACACTGGGTTGGTAAATCTCAAACCATTCACTCCCGAACCAAAAGAATTTCTGGGCCGGCTGGCCTACCTTCAGTTGAGTCAATTTGAAATCTTGACAGCGGAGTTAAAGTACTCACCAAATACTCAGTACAAGGCTGAATTGAGCGAAGCGGCAGCCAAAAGCTTTGAGAAGTACCGCGCAATTTCAAAAAAAATTGTCGCCGTTGGTGTCGACCCAACAGATGCCATGGATCCGTTTGTAGAAAACATTGAGCAATTTCACTCGCGTACCTCGGGTCTCGACTGGTTTGAAGCAATCA
>JBEGRV010000006.1:0-42527 GCA_041180285.1 Actinomycetota bacterium | reverse complement strand
CGCGTATGCCGAGTTTATATTCGATGACACACTTTGGCCTGATTACGATCGCCAGACCCTCTGGCGGGCCATAGCTAAATTCGGAACAAGATCAAGACGCTTTGGTGGGGCCGAAGATAAACCCAGCCCCACACCTCTCGGCTAAACTAATCTCTTCGAACAACTGCCAGGCATCCAGCTTGGCCAAGGAGTATTGTGGCTAATCCAAATCGTCTTGATTCAGTAATTTCGCTCGCGAAGCGTCGCGGTTTTGTTTTTCAGGCCGGTGAAATTTATGGTGGTTCAAGATCCGCCTGGGACTACGGGCCACTAGGTGTCGAGCTTAAAGAGAACATCAAGAAACAATGGTGGCGCTCGGTTGTATCGAGTCGTGAAGATGTAGTTGGGCTTGATTCATCAGTCATCCTGCCTAGAAAAGTTTGGGAGGCTTCGGGGCACGTTCGCGAGTTTTCTGATCCGTTGATTGAGTGCACTTCTTGCCACAAGCGCTTCAGGCAAGACCATCTAGAAGAAGCCTTTGAAGAGAAAAAAGGCAGAGCAGCAGCTAGCATGGCCGAAATCGCATGTCCAAACTGCGGCAATAAAGACATCTGGACTGAACCAAAGTCGTTTAACGGTTTACTGCGAACCTATCTAGGGCCAGTTGCCGACGAGGAAGGGCTGCACTACCTTCGCCCCGAGACTGCTCAAGGTATTTTCGTGAATTTTGCCAACGTTCTTGGCGCTTCGAGGATGAAGCCTCCTTTTGGTATTGGTCAAATTGGAAAATCTTTCCGAAATGAAATAACTCCAGGAAACTTCATTTTCAGAACTCGTGAATTCGAGCAAATGGAAATGGAATTTTTCGTTGAGCCCGGAACAGATGAAGAATGGCACGAGTACTGGATTCAGCAGCGCCTAAATTGGTACATCGACCTGGGTATAAACCCAGAGAATCTGCGTCTTTACGAGCACGCAAAAGAAAAACTGTCGCACTACTCAAAGCGAACGGTTGACATCGAATACCGTTTTGGTTTCACCGGAAGTGAATTTGGCGAGCTCGAAGGAATCGCCAACCGCACCGATTTTGATCTCACCACACACTCTCGTGAATCTGGCACTGACCTTTCTTACTTTGATCAGGCTAAGGGCGAACGCTGGGTTCCTTACGTGATTGAACCTGCGGCCGGATTGACCCGATCGCTAATGGCGTTCCTGGTCGATGCCTACGCTGAAGACGAGGCGCCGAACACCAAAGGTGGTGTCGACATCAGAACAGTGCTTCGACTTGACTATCGTTTAGCGCCGGTCAAGGCAGCTGTACTACCGCTTTCGAGAAACGAAGACTTGTCGCCAGTTGCACGCAATTTGGCTCAAGAGCTGCGTGCTCACTGGAACATTGATTTCGACGATTCTGGAGCAATCGGGCGACGCTACCGACGCCAGGACGAAATTGGCACCCCTTTCTGTATCACTGTTGATTTCGAGTCACTTGAGGATCAGGCGGTTACTGTTCGCGAACGAGACACCATGAAGCAAGAACGCGTTTCTCTTTCGAAGCTTCGCGAATTCCTCGCACTAAAGCTGCTCTAATTTCTAATGTCTGGTTTGGTATACGGTAAGCGCCATTTCAAGACGCCAGTTGTCCTGGCGCCGATGGCCGGCATCACCAACACCGCTTTCAGACGCCTTTGCCGAGAATATGGTGGTGGCCTCTACGTATCCGAGATGATTACCTCTCGGGCCCTAGTCGAGCGAACTGAAGAGTCTATGAGGCTGATAGGCCATCATGAATCAGAAGATTACCGCTCGATTCAGCTCTACGGGGTAGACCCCAAGACCATCTCAGAGGCAGTGACCATGCTGGTGGCAGAAGATCGCGCAGACCACATCGATCTTAATTTTGGCTGCCCAGTACCCAAGGTCACTAGAAAAGGTGGAGGCGCCGCTCTGCCCTGGAAAAGCGATCTGTTTTCCGACATAGTCAACGCAGCGGTTCGGGCTGCAGGTGACATACCTTTAACGGTAAAGATGCGAAAAGGCATAGATGCCGATCACCTAACTTTTCTCGATGCCGGTAAAGCCGCCAGAGATGCAGGTGTTACCGCGGTTGCTCTTCACGGCCGAACTGCAGCAGACTACTACTCTGGTCAGGCCGACTGGAACTCGATTGCAGAACTGCGGGAGGCTTTGCCAGACGTTCAGGTGCTCGGCAACGGCGATATTTGGTCTGCCGCCGATGCTATTCGCATGATGGAACAGACCGGGGTCGATGGGGTCGTCGTTGGTCGAGGTTGCCTCGGTCGCCCCTGGCTATTCGGCGATCTACAAAAAGCGTTCGACAATTACCTTGAAAATTCGGTTTCTGGAGCAGCTGCGGCGGCAGAAATCATTCAACCCACACTCGGCGAAGTAGGTGCGGCATTCAGGCGTCATGCAGTTCTGCTGACTGAATTTTTTGATTCTCAACATCGGGCCTGCCGTGACATTCGCAAACACGTAGCTTGGTATTTCAAAGGTTACCCAGTTGGTGGCGAGTTTCGTGCTGCACTGGCTCAGGTTGAAAATCTCGATCAGATAGACGCAATTCTCTCCACAGTCGATGCCGCAACGCCTTATCCAGGGGAATTAGCCGAAGGCCCTCGAGGCCGATTGGGCGGGGTTAAGTCATGCTCGCTGCCAGAAAACTGGCTTGCCTCAAGATATTTAGCTGCGAGTGAATCATCGACTCTAATTGAAGCCGAATTGAATGTGTCAGGTGGTTGATGAGAACCTCACTCGAGCATTATTCACCGCAAGATTTTGAACGTTTTACTCCTGAATCTAGAAGCAATGCAACCCGAAGCGAGTTTGCCAGAGACAGAGCTCGCGTAGTTCATTCGTCGGCACTTCGCCGCCTCGGAGCTAAAACCCAGGTGCTTTCGCCAACCAATGGTGGAGATTTTGCTCGAACTCGCCTCACACATTCACTTGAGGTGGCACAAATTGGGCGTGAAATGGCCCTGGATCTTGGTCTTGACCCCGATATTGTTGACATGGCCTGCCTGGCCCATGATTTAGGGCATCCACCATTTGGTCACAACGGAGAAACGGCACTCAATGATTGGGCAGAAGCCATCGGTGGTTTTGAAGGAAACGCCCAAACTCTCCGTTTACTGATTCGAATCGAACCCAAGGTATTCGATGGGGCTCAATCTCGAGGATTGAACCTCACTAGGGCCAGCCTGGATGCCACCTGCAAGTATCCGTGGGGTCAAAATGATCCGTCAAGGTGGTCAACTGGAAAATTTGGTTTCTATGAGGACGATACCGAAGTCTTCCGCTGGATGCGCAACGGCTTATCAAACCCTCAAAAGAGCATGGAAGCTCAGGTTATGGATTTCGCAGATGACGTGGCCTATTCAGTCCACGATTTTGAGGATGCGGTTGTCGGTGGCTTCTTATCACTCGACCTCCTACGAAACGCTAATAATGTCGATGACCTAATTTCCAAAGTTCGCGACTGGACCGCGGCTGATTTCTCCTCAGATGAGCTTGCTGAGGCTCTAGAGCGACTCTCATCAAGTAACTATTGGCTGGAAAGCTATGACTCCTCGATAGCTGCGATGGGAAATCTCAAGAACTTGACCAGCGAGTTGATCGGGCGTTTCGTACACAATGCGGTTGCAAACACACTTGAACAGAGTGGTGGTGAGCGTGTTCGCCACGCTGGCGTCCTCAGCATCCCTCGGTTTGTAAAAGCCGAAATTGCGGTGCTCAAAGGCCTGGTGTCTGCGGTACTCATGACAGCCTCCGAGCGTCAGCCTTACTACGACTGGCAAAGGGGAGTGCTGCAAGAGCTGGCTGATGCTTTGTTAGCTGCGAATGGCCAGCACCTCGATGCTTATTGTCGCAGGGCGTGGTCAGAAGCAGTGTCTGAGGTCGAACATCGTCGAGTCATCGTAGATCAAATTGCCTGCCTCACCGATCAGAGTGCGATTACGCTGCACAGCAACCTGGTCACGAGATGAGCCTAGGATAATGGCGTGAGCGGCAAAATCAGTGCGAGAGATATTGAAGAAGTAAAATCTCGTGCGAACATCGCAGACATCATTTCTGAGTACGTTGCGCTCAGACCCTCCTCGGCCGGTTCGCTGAAGGGGCTCTGTCCTTTTCACGACGAAAAGAGCCCATCCTTCAATGTGCGCCCAGTGCAGGGTTTTTACCACTGCTTTGGCTGCTCTGAGGGCGGAGACGTTTTTAAATTTTTGCAGCAAATCGAAAGGCTCAGCTTTACCGAGGCAGTTGAAAAACTCGCCAGCAGATATGGCTACGAAATTCACTACGAGGCCGGCTCAGAGCCGTCTAACAGCGGGCTCAAGGCCAGGATCTACGAGGCAAACCAGTATGCAGCGATTTTTTTCGCTGAAAATTTGAGCATCGATGAAGCGATTTCGGGGCGAGATTTTCTCAAAGGTAGAGGCTTTGACAAGGCAGCGGCTGATTTATTCGGAATCGGTTACGCCCCCAAGGGTTGGTCAAATCTAGCCGATCACCTCAAGAAAAAAGGCTTCACTGCTGAAGAACTGGTAGCTGCTGGCCTAGCCAGCAAAGGTGACAAAGGCACTTACGACAAGTTTCGCGGTCGACTGATTTGGCCTATCAGAGATGCTTCTAACCAGGTAATTGGATTTGGCGCCCGGAAACTATACGATGACGATAAGGGGCCTAAATATCTGAATACTTCTGACACGTTGGTCTATCACAAGTCACAGGTGCTATACGGAATTGATCTAGCCAAGAAAGCCATTGCTAAGCAGCGCCAGGTTGTAGTGGTGGAAGGCTATACCGATGTAATGGCATGCCACCTTGCAGGTGTCGAAACTGCTGTTGCATCTTGCGGAACTGCATTTGGCGACGAGCACATCAGAATTTTGAATCGAATGCTGCCAAACACCGAGGTTCCTGCAGAAGTTATTTTTACTTTCGATCCAGATGCCGCGGGGCAAAAGGCCGCGATGAGAGCGTTTGCTGATTCCCATAAATTTAACGCTCAAACATTTGTCGCAGTAGGTCCAGAGGGGCTTGACCCCTGTGATCTCAGAGCTGCTAAAGGTGACTCAGCGGTAATCAAAATGATTGAGTCAAAGACTCCGATGTTTGAGTATGCAATCAGAAGCAAAATCAGGAACTTTGACCTCGGGTCGATCCAGGGCCGAATTGGGGCAGCAAGAGCTGCCGCAACTGTGATTGTTCAGATCACCGACCCAACTGTGCGCCCCAGTTACATTCGAGAGGTAGCCCTCTGGCTGAATCTCGACGCTGCAGAACTTAGCTCGATAGTCTCTCAGGCTGCAGGCGCAGCAAGAACAGAGGTTCTCTCGGGTATGTCAACTCAGCGGCAAACCACTGGGCAAGCAGCGATTAGACCTGGTAATCCGACCGAAACTTTTGAGCAGTTACTGCTGGCAACCTTGATTCAACATCCAGCCTTAGTTTCGAATTTGACCGATGTTGCAGCCATAGCAAAAATATTCACTGTACCGGTCTACCGTGAGATTTACTCCTCAGCAATTGATTTGGCCCTGGCTGGAAAAACCCAGCTCTTGAATGACTTGTTAAATTCACAGGTCGCCGATGCCCCAGAGACCCTCCGAGAGCTCGCTGCACTTGAGCTGCCGGTCAGGGGAGATGCCGACCTGGGGCGTTTTGTCGCAGATTTGTACTCAAAAGCACAAGCTAACCTTTATGGTCAGTTAAAACTCGAGCTTTTGGCCAAGTTGCGCTCTCAGGTAAGTCCAGACTCCGTAGAGGCGAGAGGGGTACAAGTCGCCTTGATGGAGTTAGAAAATAGGCGCCGGGAGGTATTGGGAAACTGATGAACAACCTAGTTGCTTTGGAGCCCAAAAAGTTTGATAGCTACATCACCGCGATTGAAGAATCTGGGGGTGTGGTTGCCGAGTTGGGTAAAGAGGTCGAAGCACTGGTCTGGACGGACTACTCTCAGCCCGAGTTGTTGGCGAAAATCCTTTCAGACAACCCTCAGCTTCGCTGGGTTCAGTTACCGTTTGCCGGAGTTGATGCATTTGCCGAGGTCATTCGGAGATTTCATGTGCGCTTCACTTCGGCAAAAGGAGCATTTAGTGAGCCGGTTGCTGAGCATGCGCTTGCACTCGCGCTGGCTCTAGGTCGAGCTATTCCAGAGCGTTCTCGCGCTCAAACCTGGGGTAAAAAATTTGCGGTCAGTTTATTTGATTCACAGGTTTTGATTATTGGCGCTGGTGGAATTACCGAGAAACTTCTAGAGATGCTCGAACCATTCAGAGCCGATGTAACTATTTTGCGAAATCGGCCTGAACTTAGCTCGGGTGCCAAAACCATCGCTTCTGCTGATTTACTTTCGGCCTTGCCAGGAAAAGATTTCATATTCATCAATTGCGCCCTGACCGATGAGACACGGGGCATGTTTGGGCAGGCAGCGTTCGAGCAAATGGATTCGACTGCCTTTCTGGTTAATGTTGCTCGTGGCGCTGTGGTCAACACACAAGATTTGGTAGCCGCTCTTAGTGACAAGCAATTTGCTGGCTATGCAACCGATGTCACAGATCCGGAGCCACTTCCGGATGAGCATCCCCTTTGGGCGCTCGAAAACGTTTTGATTACTCCCCACTCTGCAGATACCAAACAGATGGTCATGCCTCTGTTTTCCAAAAGACTGGCTGAAAATGTCTCGGCGTTCCTGGGTAAGGGTGAATTTGTCGGTGTAGTAGACCCGTTGTTGGGATATTGATTCGCCGAGGGTAATTTTTTTTGCTAAGGTATTCAAGTTGTCTAAACAACATTCCTCGGTAGCTCAATTGGCAGAGCAATCGGCTGTTAACCGATAGGTTCTTGGTTCGAGTCCAAGCCGGGGAGCCAGTCTAAATACCTCTCAGGAGGAACCGTGATCCGTTGGATCCAAGACCGCATTTGGTTGGCTTCCTCAATTTTTTCAGCTATTCCAGCCCTAGCTTTCTTAGCAACAGACTACGTCTCAGCCGGCGCCTTAGCCTTGGTTTCCGGATTGATATTCAGCTCGGCAGTTTTCTTCGCATTCGTTTCCCCGCAGGCTCACTTAATTGCGCAATTCCTAGGTGTTGCCGCGGTATTTGTTTTCCAGGTTCAAGGTCTCGCCACATTTGCACTGCTGGTGGCTGCTTTTTTCGCGGCAGCTCTGCAAGAGCGAGTCTGGGCGCTTATTAACACTGGATTATCCACCTTGATTTTGGTAGCTGGCATCTGGATGACGCCGTTGGTAGAGAAATCATTTTTTGAACTCTTTGGAGCACTTGATCTCGTCGCAAAAATCATTTTTTCGGTCATTTCAGGGATCGCGCCCTTGGCTTTTTTCCTTCTTGGGCGATTGATTTTTCTTACCGAGCGACATGTTGGGACTGAGTTCGATCAAGCCCTCAATTTCCAACATCGGGCCAAAAATGCTCTCGATCTCGCCGAGCAAGAGGGACGTTTCGAAATTGCTCGTGAAATTACTGAATTGGTTATTCAAAAAAACACTGCGGTAATCAGCCAGGCTGAGGGAGCTCTGTACGCGTCCAAGGTTGATGCCAGTGTTGCGCCGCGGGCACTCGAGCGATTGTCTGTTTCTGCTCGAGAGGCGCAGGCCGAAATACGTCGACTTTATGAACTGCTCAATCGAAATAAGAAGATTTCTCCTGCACCACCGGGCCTCGGCGAATTAGACGAACTTATCATTAGCTATCGCGAGCGCGGCTATAACGTCACCAAACGAGAGTCTGGACACTCTTTTAGATTGCCAGAGGGTGCCAACTTCGTTATTTACAAAATTATTTTTGATTCGTTGGACAACGTGGCCTCGCACTGTGCATCGGGAACAGATGTGGCTATTGACTTCACCTGGATCGATCCAGGAGTTCAGATTTTGATCAAAGATAACGGACAAGAAGTAGATCGTCGTGCAAGTGCTGCGCTTGGTCTTATCGATGACACGGTTGACATAGCTGAAGACATCGAATCGGTAATTGAGACCATAGAAGGGGCAACTCTTACCGGAATGAAAGAACGAGCAGCAATTTACGGTGGCAATGTAGAGGCTACTCGGGTTCCCGGAGTCGGCTTTACAGTCTCGGTAATCTTTCCAAACATTCGCAGCGAAATTACCTAACCGTGGCCCAATCCATCCGTGTGGGGCTAATTGATGGCGACCCCGACATCAGATTTGGTAGAAGACTTGCGATTTCTGCAACGCCCGGTATGGAAATCGTGTTTGAGTCTGAAACCGCAACAGATGCACTCGCCAAGGCTCCAAACGCTCTAATTGATTGCCTGGTAATTGACTACAGAACCCGCGGTCTCGACGGTCTTTCATTGGCAAGACGGCTCATCGAGGAATACCTAGCCAGGGGCGAGAGTGTCCCCGCGATTATTGTCACAGCGCCATATTTCACCCCGCAATTACAAATTGAATCGATCCGCGCGGGTGCATCAGATCTCATAACTCAAGATGCATCGATTGAAGAGCTGTTGAAGTCAATTAGAACCTCAGAGCTGAAAGATGAGGAACCAGACTATTCAGAGCTGGCCAGGTTTTTCGAAAGCTCTGCGGTCACAGTTACTGACTCTGCGAGCCTGCTGATCAAAATCGGTTTCTTAGACGAACGAGAGCGCGCGGCACTAGCCAGCTTTCAGCGACGAAAATCCGACGGCGAAATTGCAGCAGACATCGACCTTCCGCTTTATCGAATAAGAAAGCTAATGCGCCAGGTTATGCACAAATGCGGTTTTGCTACGCGTGCTCAACTTTTTCTAGCTCTTTACGAAGCCGGCCTAATTGAGGGCGAACAAATTGAAGGCTAAAACGGGAGTTTTCTCAACCTCGCTAAGTGTGGGCCTGGCAACGGGGCTATATGGCATTTCTTTCGGCGCTCTCTCAGTGACCGCAGGGCTTGATTTTTACCAAACTATGGCACTGAGTCTTCTCATGTTTAGCGGTGGTTCTCAATTTGCGTTCATCGGTGTTCTTGGTGCAGGCATTTCACCGACCAATTTGCTAACTGCGGCTGGAACCGCGTGGTTGCTGGGTATTCGAAACGGCATATATGCCATTCGCTTGGCACCTCTGATCAGGGCAAAAAATCTCCGAAGAATAAGCGCAGCTCAGTTAACTATCGATGAGTCCATGGCAGTAGCTACCGCACAACAGGACGAGCAAGACGGCAGGAAAGGCTTCTGGCTAACCGGGGGTTTTGTCTTTCTGTTTTGGAACTTGATGACCGCTGGCGGCGCTCTTTTGGGAGGTAGTTTTGGCGACCCAAAGGTTTTGGGGTTGGACACAGCCGCCGCGGCGGCATTTTTGGCGCTTCTCTGGCCCAGGCTAAAAGCACTCCGGGAGAATTTATTTGCCTTCTCGGCAGCTCTTCTTGCCCTCACATCAAGTTTGGTTCTTCCCTCGGGAATACCAGTATTGGTAGTTGCTGTCTTTGCAGTGCTCTTTGGCCTCTTCGTCGATAAAAGAGGTGCCCAGTGATCACCTGGCTTTACATTTTGCTTGGAGCCGCCCTGGTTTACTCCTGGAAGCTAATCGGTTACCTTTTGCCAGCTAGATTGCTTGACCGCCCACTAGTACAGCGATCGGCTGAGTACTTAACAATTGCTTTGCTGGCAGCACTGTTCGCGATTCAAGGTTTCGGCAGTGCAAATCAGGTTGTTCTTGATGAGCGTGCTGTAGGTCTGCTGGTCGCTGTGCTTGCACTTGTTTTGCGATTGCCCTTTATTGCGGTGGTGTTTCTGGCCGCGGCGGCGTCTGCATTCTTGCGGCTAGCCCTCTAACCTATCTTTACCCGGTAGCCAGCTGAGACCAGGCTTTCCCCATCCGTTGTCTTGGATGATGTCCTGAGAAATTTCTTTCCAAGGTTCGGCGAGTTTGTCTACGTATAGCAGGCCATCAAGGTGATCAAATTCATGCTGGAAAATTCGGGCAAACCAGCCTGTCGCCTCGATTTCAACTGATTCTCCGTTTAGATCAATCCCGCTGACTTTTGCCCACTCTGCTCTTTTTAGCGGGAATCGTTCGCCAGGAACCGAAAGGCAGCCCTCGATTTCAGTGTCTTCGTCAGCTGGCTCATCGATAATTGGGCCAATTTGCAGCTTTGGATTGATGACCACACCGCGACGTTCTTGTCCATTATCGTCCGCATAGTCGTAGACAAAAATTCGCAATCCCACGCCAATCTGAGGTGCTGCTAATCCAACACCAGGCGCTTTGTCCATAGTGTCAAACATGTCTGTAACCAGACTTCTGATCTCTTCAGTTATTTCGGTAACTTCTTCGGCTGGAGTGTGCAAGACCGGTTCGCCGGTGATGCAAATTCTTCGGATTGACATTCTTCAAAACTACCCGAGTTGGTCACCCGGTGTCTCAGGGTTGTCAGATAATCTCATACGGATGTCAGGAGATTACTTGTTCCCAGGAGACTCGCTCAGGCTAATTGCTATCGGTCTGGCCGTTTTGGCAGCGGTTGCTCTCGCATTCGGTGCACAATTTCAAAATGATGCTGTCGTCTCAGGTCAAGTAAATAAAAACAAGCGTCGCGGCTCTCTGTCTTTGAGGCAGCTAACTCAACTGGTAACTAAGCCGAAGTGGCTTTCCGGAACAATTTTTATGGGCTTGGGAATCGGACTGCAGCTGGGCGCACTATCGCTTGCTCCACTAATTGTGGTTCAACCAATTGGCGCTATCGCACTGGTTCTCACTTCAATCTTGAATGCGAAGCTAAATCACACCCGAATCAATCGAGCGACCGTAATTGCCATCATTATCTGCACCCTCGGCATAGCAAGTTTTGTGCTAACAGCCTCTGGCGTGGCCAGTGTCAATGAGATAACTGACGACCGACTCCGTGAAATTCTGCTGGTTCTTCTGGCGATATTGCTTATCTTCGGTGTGCTGTTTTACTTCTTCGGAAAAAAGGGAAAGGCACTCACCTACATAATTGGCGCAGGTGTGCTCTACGGTTTTGTGGCCACCCTCGCCAAGGTAGTAATTCAGCGGGCATATCAGAATCAATTTGAGCTACTGACGTTACTCTGCCTAATCTCATTGCTGGTAGCGACCGTTTTGGGTGGATGGTTCGTGCAGAACGCCTATGCGTCAGGCCCTCCTGACCTGGTAATTGCCGGATTGACCGTCATAGACCCGTTGGTTGCGGTCTCAATTGCGATCGTTATTTTGGGCGAGGCTAAGCTCGCAGATTTTTGGTCGATCCTGGCCTTCTCGGTCTCTGGAATGGTCTCGGTAGTAGGCGTGTTCTTAATGTCACGTGTACACCCAGAACTCTCTCGGCCGGGCAAATCTCGGCAACAGGGCTAAAATTTAGGTACTGATCCGGAAGTTGAAAATTTGAATTCAGAAGGCCGCCTCACCATTGTCATTGGCGCTGATACGTTTCCTCCCGACATAAACGGCGCCGCGAGATTTGCCGAGCGTTTGGCATCTGGTCTGGCCAAGCGGGGCCACGATGTCCACATCATCGCCGCTGCTTACTCAGACTCATTTGGGGCATTCACCGAGACTTACGATGGCGGCACGATGACCGTTCACCGAATTAAAAGCTACAAACTGCCGCAGCACAAAACTTTGCGTTACGTTTGGCCTTTCACACTTAAACACAAACTGGAT
Source organism: Actinomycetota bacterium (assembly GCA_041180285.1). Lineage (GTDB taxonomy): Bacteria > Actinomycetota > Actinomycetes > Actinomycetales > Microbacteriaceae > Rhodoluna. Next base: position 30,874 of record JBEGRV010000006.1, on the reverse strand, counting down.
CAAATCCTTGACGAGGTAAAGCCAGACGCAGTTCACATTCAGAGCCACCTCATCATGGGCAGATACCTGGTGAAATCGGCCAAGGAAAGGGGCATCAGGACCCTCGCAACCAACCACATCATGCCTGAAAACCTAATCAAGTATTCAGTTGTGGTGCCCAAATTCTTAGAGCAATCAATAATGAAGCTGGCTTGGAAAGACGCCGGCCGGGTATTACGAAAAGTCGACTACCTGACCACGCCAACCCAGCGTGCAGCTGATTTGCTCGAACGTGCGGCTGGCGTTTCAGGGGTTTTAGCAATTAGCTGCGGAATCGATGCTGCAAAGTTTGCCAACTCGACCCCAACCTCTAACAGCGAACCTCGCATTCTTTTCTTAGGTCGCCTTGACTACGAAAAGCACATTCATAACCTGCTGCAAGCAGTAGCCAGATTGCCAAAACGCCTAAACACTCAGGTTGAAATTGTGGGAGACGGTGGAGAACGGGCTAACCTCGAACAACTAGCACTCGAACTTGGGCTATCAAAACAGGTCAAGTTTCTCGGTCACATTTCAGAACAAGAACTTCCAAGGGCGTACGAGCGCGCAACGCTCTTCGCAATGCCTTCAATTGCTGAGCTGCAGAGCATCGCAACAATGGAGGCCATGGCTTCTGGGCGCCCCGTTGTTGCTGCAGATGCAATGGCTCTTCCACACCTGGTGCATGACGGCGACAACGGATATCTCTTCCCACCCGACGATGTAGCCACGTTTGCCGATCGACTTGAGCGCATCTTGACCGCTGATAGAGCCGAGCTCGACCGCCTAAGTGAAAATTCGCTGCACCTAATCCAGTCTCACGATATCAATCGAACCCTCAATATTTTTGAAGGACTCTACCGTGGTGAATCCGATGCTCGTCAGACTAGCGATGACAATTTAGAGTCATATCGAGAGCCCATCGGATTACTCAATGAGGCACTACACGATCGGGTTGAGGCATTGCGAGCGAGAGCTAGGGCATTGCGTGAATCGGCAGAGAATCTGCGCGAGCGGGCTGACGATGTGCGTGAAGAGGTTTTCGAACGTCTAGAGGACATTCGGGAAGAAGTCGTAGGAAAGACTCGCGAGGTAAACGAGGCGGTGAAACAGCAGGCTAAGAAAACTGCCCGCAAGGCAAAACGGGTAATTTCCGAGGCGGCTGAAAAACTTCGCAACGAAGACGACTAGTCTTTTACTTGCGTGACTAGGGGAGTTAGCTCAGCCGGTTAGAGCAGCGGACTCATAATCCGTCGGTCACGGGTTCAAGTCCCGTACTCCCTACCAACTAATCTGCGAAGGTTAGAAACGAAAATGAAATAGTTCGATCAAGGTTGAAGACCTCCACCGAGCAATTGTCAACTAATAGATCCAGCTGAAGTTGTCTTGCAACTTCCGACTGAGCCTTGTATCCATTTATGGCAATAATTCCCGTTTCGGGGTCAAATCGAACTGTTAGTTCTGAATTGATCTGATACTCAAAGGCATTTGCTTCATTTAGAGTGATCCGCAAGTTGGGCTTAGTCACTGGCTCTTGCGTTAGTCTAATTTCACCGAAACTTCTAGTCAGCCCTAATTTTCTAGGGATAGTCATGGCTCCAGTCCAAGGCAATTCTGGATGCGGGGTTTTGCCCCAAGAATTCATCCAAGCGATCAAAATGCGCTCTGCGTTTGGTTCGTTGTTGTAGGTCACGCCGGCGTAGTTGTCACGACCAAAATCGAGCCAGATCGGATCGCTTTCGCTGCTAAACCGCGTGCCGTCGAAGCTGCCGACAAAATATTTTGTCCCCGACCCATTTAGCGGACCGCCTGGGTTTACCGAAACTAAGAGCACCCAGTGTTCTTCACCTTCGAGTTCGACTGGAAAAAGGTCGGGGCATTCCCAGACGATTTCGGGATCTTCTTCTTTAGCCCCAAAGTAACTCAGTGATTCCCAATTCAAGAGGTCGGAAGAGCGCAAAATCTCAATTTCATGTTCTTTTGAGTGTGCTACGACCATTCGCCATTCATCCTTGAATTCAAAGATCTTGGGATCACGAAAGTCTGCTTTGTTTCGGTCTACAATCGGCTCTGGCAGCTTCTCAAAGGTAAGGCCACCGTCATTGCTTACTGCGAGTTTTTGAACCTGCCTGGTACCCTCTGGGCTGCTGTAGCAAGCTGTATAACAGGCAACCATTGCCCCTATGTTGCCAACTGAACCTTTTTTGTCAATAACGGCACTTCCAGAAAAAATTGCCTCGCTGTTGAGAGCATCTTCCGGAATTGCTATGGGGTGCTCAACCCAATTCACAAGATCAAGGCTGCTTGCGTGCCCCCAGCTCATGTGACCCCATTTTGTTCCGAATGGGTTGTGTTGGTAAAAGAGGTGATAGCGGTCATTTGCCCAGACCAAACCGTTCGGATCATTAATCCAGTTGCTTTTGGGGGTGAAATGGAATTTTGGTCTGAATTTGGAATCGCCCATCAGATTCGACCAGTTTTAGCAAAGTAGCAGTTCGGGCAAAGCGATTCGTAAGTGACTTCACCAACATCAATGGCGACCTGCTCGCCATCAAAAATGAATTTGCCACCGACTTTGCGCGCGTTGAATAGGGCCTTCTTGCCGCAGCGACAAATAGTCTTGAGTTCTTCAAGGCTATGCGCGATTTCGAGAAGCCTGATCGAACCTGGGAATCCATTGGTCTTGAAGTCGGTGCGCAAGCCATAAGCCAAGACCGGAATGCTATCGAGCACCGCGATTTCCATGGCCTGGTCGATTTGATCTCTGGTAAGAAATTGGGCCTCATCGATAAGCAAACAGGCGATGGGTGTTTCAGGGGTTTGAAGTGAAGAAACTTGGGCTCTGAGATTCATCTCGGGTAGCAGCAGCAGATCTACCTCTCGAACGACACCAAGCCTTGAAACAACCTTATTGTCACCCTTGGTATCGGTTGCAGGCTTCACAATAACCACCCGCTGGGCACGTTCTTCGTAATTGTGCGCTACCTGAAGCAGGGCAGTGCTTTTGCCGCTGTTCATCGCGCCATGTCTGAAATAGAGCTTGCTCACCGAGACAGGCTAGCAAATTTTTGACAAAGGCTTGGCGTCAGACGTATCCTTGAGGCCTCGTGTACAGGTCATTGGGGAAGATGTACCTAGACACGAAAGGAACCGCTCGATGGCACACGGCTTCATCGACATCCACTCGGTTCCTCGATCGCTGTCAATCCACGTTCAGTGGGCAATTCAAAAGATGATCGAGGACTCTGTTTCTCCATTTAATTGGCAGGCCCAGCCGCTGATTAACAATCACCTTAGAGTCGCTTTCCAATGGGAACACAGTTCATCGATTGGTGCTCAATTAGTCAGTCAAATGGCTGCCTGGAAAGACATCCGTTTTGAAGTCACCGAGCATTCCGATTCTGGAAATTTGCGGTGGATGCACACACCTGATTTTGGAACCGTGGTTACGGTGATTGATCGAGCCGGCAACACTTTGGTCAACGAGCAGCAGATTTTGGCCGCCCTAGAGGGCAGCGCTGGAAACTTCAAGCTGCTGCAAGCAAGTCTTCGTCGCGCTCTTGCTCAGCCTTGGGATGACGAGTTGGAACCATTTAGGCACGCCGCAAGTGGCGACAACGTAGTTTGGCTAAGAAAAATCAGCTAAAAGTTTTAAACGCTATTACTGCGTTGTGACCACCGAATCCGAACGAGTTACTGATCGCATAGTGTTCACCATCAGAGAGATTTCTTGGCTCAGTAACTACGTCTAATGGAATTTCCGGGTCTTGGTTATCGAGATTTATGGTTGGCGGTAGCTTGCGCTCGTGTAAGGCAAGGACTGTAAACATAGCTTCGATTGCTCCGGCGCCGCCAAGAAGGTGGCCGGTAGAAGACTTCGTTGCAGAAACCGCAATCTTGGGAAGGTGCTCACCGAAAACTCGCTTCAGGGCGTTGTACTCGGCTATGTCACCGACCGGAGTAGAAGTTGCATGTGCGTTGATGTGTGTGACTTGCTCAGGGGTAATACCGGCCTGTTGGAGCGTCGCAGTTACTGCTCTGGCAGCACCACTGCCTTCTGGGTCAGGTGCGGTTATGTGGTACGCATCGCTTGTAACGGCGCCTCCGACGAGCTCGGCGTAAATTTTTGCTCCGCGAGCCTGGGCATGTTCAAGGGTTTCAAGCACCAGTGCAGCACCGCCTTCGCCCATTACAAATCCGTCGCGGTCAACATCATATGGACGTGAAGCTTTGGCTGGATCATCGTTTCTTCGTGAAAGTGCGTGCATCGAGGCAAACGCAGCGATTGGCATCGGGTGAATAGCCGCTTCGCTACCGCCTGCCACAACTACGTCTACCTCGCCTGAATTGAGTCGAATAATTGCATTGGCGATCGCCTCAGTCGAGGAAGCACAGGCGGAAACAGCAGTGCGGACACCGCCTCGAGCAGCGATGTCCATTCCGATGGCCGCTGCTGGGCCATTAGGCATCAGCATTGGGACGGTCATTGGCATGACTCGTCTTGGGCCCTTTTCTTTTAGGGTGTCGTATGCATCGAGCAGTGTCCAGACGCCACCAATGCCTGTGGCAAACTCAACTGCCAGTCGCTCGGGCGCAACCTCCGGCTTACCTGCGTCGGCCCAGGCTTCGCGGCCGGCTATCAGTGCAAATTGACTAGACGGATCTAGCCGTTTAGCTTCCTGCGGGGTTAGTACTTCAGAGGCAGCGATCTTGGCCTGGCCGGCAAAAGTTACCGGAATTTCGTATTTGGCAACCCATTCTTGCTCGAGTGTGCTGATACCCGACTTACCGGCAAGCAAAGCCTCCCAGGTGTCTCGGGCGGTTCCGCCGAGTGGAGTAGTAGCTCCTAGCCCGGTTACTACGATTCTGGTAGCCAAGATCGCGCCTTCTAAAAATTACTGGTTGTTGACGATGAAGTTAACTGCGTCACCTACGGTGATTAGGTTCTTAACTTCCTCATCAGGAATCTTGACGCCAAACTTGTCTTCAGCGTTAACGACGATGGTCATCATCGAGATTGAGTCGATGTCTAGGTCGTCGGTAAATGACTTGTCTAGCTGAACTGCATCAGCTGCAATTCCGGTTTCGTCGTTTACGATCTCTGCAAGACCGGCTAGAACTTCGTTCTGCGAAAGTGCCATTATTGGTTTCTCCTTTGGTTATTTGACCGTCGTTAAGTTTAGGGGAGTACTACTACTTGAGCGCCGAAGGCAAGCCCTGCGCCGAAACCAATTTGCAGAGCTAATCCGCCTGATTTGACCTGCCCGGATTTGAGCAGTTCATGCATGGCAAGTGGAACGCTCGCAGCCGAGGTGTTGCCGGTATAGATGATGTCACGTGCAATGACTACGCTTTCAGGTAGTTTCAACTGCTTCGCTAGTTCATCAATAATTCGGATGTTGGCCTGGTGAGTGACCATAGCGCTTAGATCTTCTGCCGCTACGCCAGCAACCTCGAGCGCCTGTTTGGCCACCTTAGCCATCTCCCACACTGCCCAGCGGAATACAGTTTGGCCTTCTTGTCGAAGGGTTGGCCAGGTTGCAATTCCATCTCTGAGATCTAGTAAAGATGCATTCATTCCCACAGCATCCCAATGGGATCCGTCTGAACCCCAGACCGAAGGGGAAATGCCTGGCTCATCGCTTGGGCCAACAATGGCTGCACCTGCTCCATCGCCCAAGAGGAAAGAAATAGTTCGGTCGGTTGGATCAATAAAGTCTGAGAGCTTCTCGCCACCAACTACCAAAACGTATTTGGCAACGCCACTTCTAACTAGAGCGTCAGCCTGTGCAATTCCATAGCAGTAGCCGGCGCACGCAGCCGAAATGTCATATGCCGGTGCCGGGTTTGCTCCGACCAAATCGGCAAGCAAGGCCGCCGCTGAAGGTGTTTGATGGGGATGGGTGATGGTGCTAAAGATAACCGCACCAATTTCCTTGGGGTCGATTCCAGCTTTTGAAATAGCCTCGTTTGAGGCCTCGACCGCCATATCCATGAGGCTGACTTTTTCGCTCGCACGGCGGCGAGTGATGATCCCGGTGCGTTGACGGATCCATTCATCGCTTGAATCGATCGGCCCCGCAACATCATCATTGGTTACCGTTAGGTCGCCTCTAGCTGCACCCAGTGAGTAAATTTTGGAAAAACTTACCGGTTGGTACTGATTGAGTTTTGGTGAAGACATTAAAACCTCTCGCTAAATGTCGGCGTTCTTTAGAGCAGCTAATGCCACTTCAAGATTTTCAGGTGTTTTTAGAGCTATCGCTTCGACGCCCGGCATGCCGCGCTTGGCTAGCCCCGAAAGGGTGCCTCCCGGAACCAATTCGATTATTTTCGTGATTCCGTGAGCGCTCATCGATTCCATGCATAGATCCCAGCGAACAGGAGAGGAAACCTGAGACACCAGGCGATCGACAAAATCACGTCCGTCGGAAATCGCGGAGCCCTCTCGGTTACTCCAAATTCTCAGCGAGGGATCTGAAACGGTGACTGAATTTGCGTAGTCAGCAAGCGTTGCTACTGCCGGTTGCATGTATCGAGTGTGAAACGCACCTGCTACTGAGAGAGCGATGACGCGAGATCCACTAGGCGGATTCGCAACCAATTCGCCGATTTTTTCTGCCGAACCTGCAGCAACAATTTGACCTGAGCCGTTGAAGTTTGCCGGATACAGGCCCGCGTCATCAATTGACTGAAGCACCTCGGTTGAGTCGCCACCAACCACTGCAGCCATCGAAGTTGCTTCTAGAGCAGCTGCCATAGCCATAGCGTTGCCGCGCTCTCGCACAAAACGAGTTCCGGTGGGTGCGTCGAAAATTCCGGCAACTACTGCCGCGCTAACCTCACCCACCGAGTGCCCAGCAATCCCAGTAATTTTTGCGAAGCTCTCACCTGCCCGAGCGGAGAGCAAGGCTGCGCTAGCTACCGATGCCGCGACAATTAGGGGCTGTGCAATGCTGGTGTCACGAATGGTCTCGGCATCACTGACGGTGCCGTGAGCGATCAGGTCAATGCCAGATGCTTCAGACATTTGCTCGATACTCTCTCGGAACTCCGGAAAATCTAACCAAGAGGTAAGAAAACCAGGTGTTTGCGAGCCTTGACCTGGGCAAACAAGTGCAATCATTTTTCGAGCCGCCTTCTATTCTCAGTTTCACTCATGGCGCCAAGCACCATAGCAACTTGAAGCACGAATGCTTCGCGGCTGCCAGTTGCATCCCAGCCAATGATTTCTGATATGCGCTTAAGACGGTAGCGCACAGTGTTTGGATGCACGAATAATTCGCGGGCCGTGTTTTCCAACGATCTTCCGCTCTCTAAATAAGCCGTCAAAGTTTCTAGAAGTTCATTCGATGCCTGTGCCAATGGGCGATAGATTCGGTTTAGCAAGGTACTTTTAGCCAGCATGTCACCGGCAAGTGCTCTTTCGGCCAGCAAATCATCTGCGTTGATTAGCCTTGGTGCTTTACTCCAGGCTTTTGCGACGGCAAAGCCTGCAAGCGCCGCCTTTGCAGATCTATTTGCATCTAACACCGAATTGACTTTGGGCCCCAAGACCAAAACCCCCGGTGCAAATGAAACTTCTAATAATGCAGCCAGCGACCCGAAGTCAGCTCCTTGGTCATCAATAAAGCCGGTTACACAGATTAGGCGGTTGCCATGTACGCCGATCAGGACGTCGGCTGAATTCTTTCGAGCGAGGCGCCTCAGTGCATCCTGGTCGAGTGTCTCATCGCAGCTTCCGATTAGTACGGCAACTGGCCCCCGAGCGCGCCAGCCAAGTGCCGCAATTCTCGAGGACAGTTCTTCCTCGTTTTCTCCGCTAAGGATGGAATCAACAACCAGCGCTTCCAGGCGTGCATCCCAGAGTCCACGAGCTTCAGCGGCTTTGGCGTATACGTCGGCGGCGCTGAAAGCAATTTCTCTAGAGAAAAGCAGAACCGCTTCGGTGAGCGTTGGATCTTCCTTGGTAATCCGCTCCTCAACCACAGAGACCACAACTCTGATCAGTTGGAGAGTTTCTTGCAGTGAGATCGATCTAAGCAATTCACGAGGTGCCGTTGAGAAAACATCCGCGGCAACCCAAGGTTGTGAAGCTGGGTTTTCATACCAGCCCAGAAAAGACCTGATTCCGGCTTGGGCAACTAAACCGACAGACGATCTTCTAGCCGCCGGCATCTCTCGATACCAAGGCAGTGTTTCGTCTAATTGTCGAAGCGTTTCGGTGGCAAGTTCTCCTGAAATTGAACCCAGCCACTCGAGAGTTTGCTGCTTAGTTTTCGCCACCGGTAGAACCCGAGGTGCCAGCATTCACGTCGTGCAATCGGTACTTCTCGATTGCCTGGGCAGGAATGCTCGAATCTAGTTTTCCTTGCTCAACCAACTGTTCCAAGACTCGTACCACAATCGACGGACCGTCAATCTTGAAGAATCGTCTTGCCGCAGCCCTTGTGTCTGAGAAACCGAAACCGTCGGCTCCAAGCGTTGCATAGTCGCCTGGAACCCAGTTTCGAATCATGTCAGGTACAGCGTGCATGTAGTCGCTTACTCCAAGGATGGGGCCCTCGGTATTAGCTAGTTTCTGCGTGACGTAAGCATCTTCGGCTGGCGAACCCGGGTTCAAGAAGCGTTGCTGATCAATCCTTAGACCATCTCTGCGCAACTCAGTCCACGAGGTAACTGACCAAATGTCAGCAGAAACTCCCCAGTCTTGCTGAAGGAGCTGCTGCGCTTCATACGCCCAAGGCACAGCAACGCCCGAAGCCAGGATTTGCGCCTTTAGGCCTTCTGCCTGGTTCTGGCTGATGCGGTGAATTCCTCTAACAATTCCATCGACGTCAACGTTTTCAGGCTCTGCAGGCTGAACGATTGGCTCGTTATAAACCGTCAGGTAGTAGATAACGTTTGGTTCTGGGTGATTTCCGCCGTACATACGCTCGAGACCAGATCGCATGATGTGACCTATTTCATAACCGTATGCAGGGTCGTATGAGATAACTGCACTGTTGGTTGATGCCAAAACTGGTGAGTGACCGTCGGCGTGCTGCAGACCCTCGCCGGTTAGTGTGGTGCGGCCGGCAGTCGCTCCAATCATGAACCCGCGACAGAGTTGATCGCTCGCTGCCCAAATAGCATCTGCAGTTCTTTGGAAGCCAAACATTGAGTAGAACACATAAATAGGGATGGTTGGCTGGCCCTGAGTTGCGTAGCTTGAACCGGCAGCGGTAAATGCCGCGATTGATCCAGCCTCGTTGATTCCGGTGTGCAGGATCTGCCCGGCATCTGATTCTTTGTAGCTAAGTAGCAGCTCACGGTCTACTGAGATGTAGTGCTGACCCTTTGGGTTGTAAATTTTGGCCGTCGGGAAGAAGGCATCCATTCCGAAGGTGCGTGCCTCATCAGGGATGATTGGAACAATCCTTTGACCAAGCCCAGGGCTGCGGAGCAAATCTTTAAGCAATCTTACGAAGGCCATTGTGGTTGCGACCTCTTGCGTACCAGATCCGCCCTTGGCAACCTTGTAGACATCGTCTCCAGGGAGCTCAAAAGACACGTACTTGCTGCGACGCTCAGGCAGGTAACCACCAAGTTCTCGGCGGCGCTCGTGCATGTACTCGATTTCCGCAGAATCTTCGCTTGGTTTGAAGTAGGGCGGCTGGTAAGGGTTTTCTTCTAGCTGCGCATCACTGATTGGGATGCGCAGTTCATCACGGAAACTCTTGAGGTTGTCGAGAGTTAGCTTCTTCATTTGGTGAGTGGCGTTTCTGCCTTCGAACGATTTGCCGAGGGTGAAGCCCTTAATGGTCTTAGCCAAAATTACCGTTGGTTGGCCTTTGTGTTCGACCGCGGCTTTATAGGCTGCATAAACCTTTCGGTAATCGTGGCCACCTCGCTTCAATCCCCAAATTTCATCGTCTGACATACCCTCGACTAGTTTCAAAGTTCTCGGGTCGCGTCCGAAGAAGTTATCTCGAACAAAAGCCCCATTTTCAGTCTTATAGGTCTGGTAATCGCCGTCAGGCGTTTTGTTCATGAGGTCAACAAGTGCTCCATCGTGATCATTCGCGAGGAGTGAATCCCATTCGCGACCCCAAACCACTTTGATAACGTTCCAGCCGGCGCCTCTGAAAAATGACTCCAGTTCCTGAATGATTTTTCCGTTACCTCGTACCGGGCCATCTAGTCGCTGGAGGTTGCAGTTCACCACAAAGGTCAGGTTGTCTAAGCCATCATTAGCAGCAAGTTGCAGTGCACCGCGGCTCTCGACCTCATCTAGCTCACCGTCCCCTAGAAAAGCCCAAACGTGCTGATCAGTGGTGTCTTTGAAGCCGCGCCCGGATAGGTAACGGTTGAACTGGGCCTGATAAATGGCGTTGATCGGACCAATTCCCATTGAAACCGTTGGGAACTGCCAAAAGTCAGGCATAAGTCGGGGGTGCGGATATGAAGATAGACCGCCGCCAGCGTGCGACTTCTCCTGGCGGAAACCGTCTAGCTGATCTGCTGAGAGTCGACCCTCCAGAAAAGCACGAGCGTATGGGCCGGGAGACGCGTGACCCTGGATAAAAATCTGATCTCCACCAGACGGGTGATCTTGGCCTTTGAAGAAGTGATTGAAGCCAACCTCGTAGAGCGAAGCGGACGAAGCGAAAGTAGAAATGTGGCCGCCGACGCCAATTCCGGGGCGCTGGGCGCGGTGCACCAGCATCGCAGCGTTCCAGCGCATCCAGGCGCGATAGGTGCGTTCAATGACTTCGTCACCGGGAAAAGCGGGCTCATTTTCAGGTGCAATTGTGTTGATGTAGTCGGTGGTTGGAACGATGGGTACGTTCAGCTGAAGTTCGTTCGAGCGGCGAAGCAAGTTCAACATGATTTCGCGTGCTCGCCCACGGCCGTGAACTCTTGCAACCGCATCGAGTGACTCTAGCCACTCCGAGGTCTCTTGTGGATCTTGGTCTGGGGTGTTGACCGCGTAAGCATCGTTGTTATTGATAGACACCGACATCCTCTTTCGTGGGGGATGGATAATGTTTTTCCGAAGGCTTGGTTTTAGCCTTCAATGAGTTTATTCCGTGAATGGGAAGTAATCGCCCGTTTTGGCAATTGACCACCGAGAATCTTCGTACAGAAAGAAAGAAAACAGATGAGCGCCGAAGTTAACGAATACGCACCCGACTTTGAGCTGGTAAATCAGCATGGAGAGACCGTAAAGCTTTCAGATTTCAAAGGTAAGAAGCCGGTTGTTTTGGTTTTCTATCCACTCAGTTTTTCGGGCATTTGCACCGGTGAGCTGTGTGAGCTCCGCGACAATTTTGCTGTTTTCGAGCGCAAAGATGTCGAATTGCTGGCAATTTCTGTCGACTCTAAATTTGTCCAGCGCCAATTTGCAGAGCAGGAAGGCTACAAGTTCAACGTGCTGGCTGATTTCTGGCCGCACGGAGCAGTAGCAAAGTCTTACGGTGTTTTCATTGAAGAGGCCGGAATTGCGAACCGAGCAACCTTTGTCATCAATCAGGAGGGGTTGCTCATTGCAAAGTTCATCACGGCTCCGGGGCAGGCTCGTAATCTGAGTGACTACCAGCAGGCGATTGACTCGCTTTAGTCGATTTTGAGTTTGAAACCAAATTCACTAAACTCATCCACGGGCCTTTAGCTCAGTTGGTAGAGCGCCACGCTTACACCGTGGATGTCATCGGTTCGAGCCCGGTAGGGCCCACTCGGATAACGCCGAGGCTTACAGAGCCTCGGCGTTATTGCTTTCTGTACTGAGACTGGGGAGATCAGGTGCTGTCTAAATTAGGCTCCGGGATACCTTGGCTAGTGCTTCGATACTCCTCATTTTTCCTGTTTCCCATACCCTTTTTGGCTAGCCAAATTTTCGCAATTCAGGGTGCTTCGCCAGCTGAACTCGTTTTTTCGATCGCAGCTGCTGCTTTTTTAGCATCCTTGGCCTTTGGAGTTGTTGCCATCGCAGGAAAGCGCTCTGGAGGCGCAACCTTCTTCGTTTCGCGTGCGAGTTTTGGTGTTTCAGCTAACAACCTTCCGCTGCTTCTTGTAGTTATTTCAAGAGTCCTACTTGCGGTTGGGCTCCTCTTTGCTCTGTCAGGGCTGGTCACTCAGTACTTTCAAAATCAGAATCTTGCAGCCGTAAGTGTGGTTGTTGTTGCGTTTGGAGCTGGCTGGCTATCGATTGCTAACAAGAATTTAGAAACAGCTGGAGCAATCTGTTTAGTTGCTCTTTTTCTTATTGCGGCTTCACTTAGCTTTTCTTTTCAAAGCGAAATCGGTCCCCAAACAGTGCGCGGCCTACCGATGCTTTCGAGCGTCAGTATTTTGTTCTCGTTTTTTGCGCTGCTGCTGGGAACCGCAGCTGCAGATGACTCTGAACGCCTTGATCACCGTGTTCGGGGCTGGAAAATTGTTCTCGCTATTACATTGAGCAGCACGATTTCAGCGATCTTCGGTGCAAATTTCTTCGCTCAAGTGGTTTTTAGCGCCCCAATAATGCAATTTGCGACTCTCATTTCACTTGTATTCATATTCGTCCTGAATCAGAAGTCGCTTCTCAAACAGCTTTCTACCTCGATGCCTCGAATACCGAGTTCAACAGCCTTGCCTATAGTTGGCTTCTTGCAGGCGATTGCAGTCTTTGTCTTTTTCAACAATTTCGCGCTTGACATCTCGTTGATTCGCGATTTGGTAAAGCTCGCATTGGTGCCCGCAATCGCGTTCGTTGGAATTATCTCGAGTGAGACGTTGATCAGGAGGGTAGCTTTTCACGACGTGTCATTGGCTCATTCATATGGCCTCTATCGGCCCCTAAACCCTTGGAATTTAGCCGGTTTCATTGTTTCGATGTTCATCGCGATGGCCCTAACCCCCATGGAGCGACTAACTTTTCCGGTTTTCGGCCTACTCATTGAACTAGCACCCCAGCCGATTTTTTGGAGATATTCAAACTTTGGGTTGGCCATGGGTTTCGTCTGCGCTTTCTTGGTTCCAGTCATATTTGGCATCCGTCGAATTAGGAAACAGGAGTCTGCCGTGCTAGAAATTGAACGTCGCAAGACTTTGCTTCAAAATAGCGAAATTGGGGTTTTGAATGACTAACCTTAGCCAACTATGCCTAGAGTTTGAGAGGCTTTGGCCTACCTCCGGCGCTGAAGACTGGGATACGCCAGGGATTCAGATCGGGAAGCACACCGATAAAGTCTCGCGGGTTTTACTAACTGTTGATGTGACCAGTCAAGTGGTAGAGGAAGCGATCGATGGAGGCTTCGACTTAATACTGGCTCATCACCCGATGTTTTTGCGCGGAGTAACGCATTTGGACGGCGATAGTTCCAAAGGTTCTCTGGTAAGCGTGCTCAACAGAGCGGAAATATCGGTTTACGCAGCTCACACAAATGCAGACATTGTCCAAAATGGTGTTTCGTCCGCTCTAGCAAATCAGCTGAAGCTGGTTGAATCCACAGCCATTTCACCTTCGGGTGCCGAGATAGGGCATGGCCGAATTGGCAGGCTTGCTGAGCCGCTGGAGTTATTGACGCTAGCGCGAATCTTGGCGAATCTATTACCGCCTACAGCTAGCGGAGTTAGAGTTGCTGGAAACCCGAAACAGAAAATCAGTGTTGTTGCACTTTGCGGTGGAGCGGGAGATTCATTTTTAGCGGATGCCTATCGTCTCGATGCTGATGTCTACATCACCAGTGATTTGCGTCACCATCCAACGCTCGAGGCAATTGAAACGGCTCATGCTCAGAAGAAAGATTTCTCGATTATCGACATTTCCCACTGGGCGGCAGAATGGCTTTGGCTTGACATAGCGGCCACTCAATTATCAGAGGCTTTCCCACAGCTACAGTTTGTAGTGAGTGAATTACGCACTGATCCTTGGGATTTTGCAGTTACGCAGTAAGGAAACATGAAGACATCACCGCAAATCGAAAAGTCTCTGCTCGATTTGGCCCAGTTAGATCTTGCGCTGGCCAGAATCAAGGCTGAAGTTACTGAGCATGAAGCAGGGGTTGAGTATCGAATCGCAAACCAGGCGGTTATCGATTTTGGTTTGACTTTAACTGCGAAACGCAACGAGATTGAAAGCTTGCAACTCGATGTCGAGCGAGCCGCCGCCGATCTTGAAGTAGTTGAAAGCCGCATTCAGCGTGATCAATCTCTTTTGAATTCGAACGTCTCAGCAAAAGAAATTTCGGGTATCCAGCACGAGTTAGTCAGCCTTCAGCGTCGTAAAGATGAACTTGAAAATGCTGAATTGGAGATCATGGAGTCGCTTGAACAGCGCCAACAGGAACTTGCAGCGTTGTCTCTAGAGCACCATAATTTGGCGGAAATCGCTAGGGGCAAAGCCGAGCAAATGCAGCAAGCGCTGCTCAAGTCGAAATCCGACCTTCAGTTGAAGACAGAGTTGAGAGCCAAAACAGCTAATTCGCTGCCGGTCGACGTTCTTGAGCTTTACGAGAGCCGGGCAACCCGAGGAGTTGCAGTTGGAACGCTCTCAGGTCGTGAATGCGGAGCTTGCCGCATTTCGCTAGGTGCAACTGATTTTGAGTTGCTTAACTCAGCCCCAAAGGACCAGATTGCATTTTGCCCAGAGTGTCAGGCCATTCTGTTAAGAACTCTATGAATTCGTACATAGTTGAGGCAGACGGAGGGTCGCGCGGTAACCCTGGTTTAGCAGGATCAGGCGCAGTAATTATCGACGCGTTGACCGGTGAATTAATAGTCGAAATATCAAAGTTCATCGGAATTGCGACGAATAACGTTGCTGAATACGTTGCTATTGAATCAGCACTTGAAAAGCTGAGTCAGCTTACCCAAGGCGCTCAGGTAGAGATCAAAATGGACTCGAAACTGGTCATCGAACAAATGGCCGGTCGCTGGAAAATTAAGCATCCAGACATGATTGAGTTAGGTAGGCGGGTACAGCAGCTAGCGCGCCAGCACACAGTGAATTGGACCTGGATTCCCCGAGAGAAAAACTCGAGAGCTGACGAGCTCGCTAACCTAGCCATGGACTCTAAGTCCGATTTCATCGGGCTGAGGTCGGCCGCACCAGAGACGAAGGAAGCTCCATATTTTCCTCCAGTCGTCGAGTTTTCTAACCGGCAACCGTCATCAATTCGGGCACCAAAAGCACCGTCGGTTGCTCCAACAACGCTCTATTTGGTTCGCCATGGTAGGACTCCTTTGACCGAGAGTAAGCGAATTTCTGGTCGAGGAGGAGCAGACCCAGAGCTCTCTTCTGCAGGCCAACTTGACGCACTCAGAGCCGCACGGGCCGTCTCGCAAATCGGGCAATATGGTGAATTTGCCCATCTTCCAGAGCCAACCGCCGTGGTTACGTCTCCGATAATGCGAACTCGGCAAACTGCGCAATTTATCGCCTCTGAAATCAGCTCAGAGGTTCTGGTTGACGAGGCTTTTGCAGAGATATCATTCGGCGATTGGGATGGTCTGACCAACGCTGAGGTTTTAGCAAAGTACCCAACCGAGTATGAAGCGTGGCGTGGCTCATTTGAGCTGGCTCCACCAAATGGAGAAAGCCTGTGTGATTTTGAGCATCGAGTGCGTGCGGGGCTGAATAAGCTGCTATGTGCCCGATCCGGCGAAGCGATTGTCATAGTTAGTCACGTAATGCCAATTCGCGCGTTGCTCAAGCTGGCTTTGAACGGCTCTGTAGAAACCTACTGGCGGCAAACTGTAAATCCTTGTTCTCTTACAATTCTGAGGTTCTGGGATGAAGCAACTGCTGAGGTTGTAGTTGCTAATTCATGCGGCCACCTAATTTAGCCACCGAGTAGGCTATTGGGGATGGGTCGGCCAGGCGATCGCGAGAAATCGAGGAACGTCCGGGCTCCACAGAGAAAGACGGTGGTTAACGACCACCCGGGGCAACCCGCGAGATTAGTGCCACAGAAAATAGACCGCCCCTCGGGGTAAGGGTGAAACGGTGGGGTAAGAGCCCACCAGAGCCTGGCGTGAGCCAGGTTGCTTGGTAAACCTCGTCTGGAGCAAGACCGTGCAGCTGGTGATTGAGGGCTTCTCGTCCGAATCAGCGGGTAGGTTGCTTGAGCGTCAGAGTAATTTGACGCCTAGATAGATGATCGTCACCCTTTGGGTACAGAACCCGGCGTATCGGCCGGCCCATCAACCTTCGTCTTGGTACTTGAAAGCAAGTGCGGCGGCACCGAGAATGCCGGCATTGTTTCGCTTCTGAGCAGGCACGATTTCAGCATTGAGGCGCAATTTGGGTAAGAATTCGGCATGGTTTTTGGAGACCCCGCCGCCGATGATGATCAGATCTGGCGAGAACAATTTTTCCAAGGTCGAATAGTAGGTTTGTAGACGCTCTGCCCAAGCCGACCAGTCAAGATTTTCCCGTTCTTTGGCAGAGAACGCGGCTTTGGTCTCGTAGTCAACACCTTGGATTTCAAGGTGTCCTAGTTCGGCGTTCGGAACTAACTCACCCTTGATAAACAGGGCAGTGCCGATGCCAGTGCCAAGCGTGGTCATAATGACTAGGCCTTTACGTTTTTTGCCTGCACCAAAGCGCATCTCAGCTATACCAGCGGCATCGGCGTCATTCACTACATGCACCGAAGTTCCAAGCTTTGACGTGAATAGTTGATCTGCATTGAGACCAATCCATCGCTTAGAGACATTTGCTGCACTCATGGTGATTCCGTGCTTAACTACGGCTGGGAAACAGATACCAACCGGATAGTGTCGAAGCCCACTATTCAATTTTCGAACTATTTGCCCAACTGCCTCAGCGATAGCTTCCGGTTCACCACCAGCAGGTGTTTCTACACGAATTCGATCCGAAATTAGTTCTCCGTTTTTGACGTCGACGAGGGCTCCCTTGATGCCTGTGCCGCCGATGTCAATTCCAATTGCTTTTTTTGCCACTTGCTTAGCTTTCCACAGTCGTCAATATTTCAGGACCGTCTTCAGTGATTACGACGGTGTGTTCAAATTGGGCAGTAATCGAACGATCTTTGGTCACCACTGTCCAGCCATCTGGCCACATCTCCCACTCATGCGTGCCTAAAGTAAGCATCGGTTCTACAGTAAAAACCATTCCTACTTGGATTTCGTCGTCGTAAAGCGGTGCGCTGTCGTAGTGCGGGATAATCAGGCCGGAATGAAAAGACTGGCCGATACCGTGGCCGGTAAAGTCGCGAACAACCCCGTACGAGAAGCGTCGCGCGTAACTCTCAATGGTTCTTCCGATTACGTTTACCGATCGTCCGGGTAACGCTGACCTAATGCCTCTCAGAGTTGCCTCAAGCGTGTTGTTAATCAGCGCATCGACTTCATCTGAAACTTGACCAACGCGGAAAGTGGCGTTGGTGTCGCCGTGAAAACCATCAAAGAAGGCGGTGATGTCAACATTTACGATGTCGCCCTCTTCAAGCACAGTATTGTCTGGGATGCCATGGCAAATTACCTCGTTTATCGAGGTGCACATTGATTTTGGAAACCCCCTATAGCCGAGAGTCGACGGATAGGCACCATTGGCGACTAGAAACTCGTGACCGAGTTCATCTAGTCGATTAGTCGTCACACCAGGCCTAATCGCCTCCGAGACTTTCTCAAGAGCGGTTGCAGCAAGTTTTGCGGATCGTCGAATTTTTTCAATTTCCGCTGGTGTTCTGACGTGTCCGCCATGCCAAGTTTGAGGAGCACGTTTCCCAACGTATTCTGGAGCCGCAATCCAGTCTGGTACCTTGAGAGCTGGTGCGATTGAACCCGGAATGAGTTTCTTAGTTTCGGGGTCTTTGGGCACGACGACAAGTTTACGGGGTAGTGGCGATGACTTCTGAATCTCAAAATGAAGCTAAGTTCTGGTTCAATTTGAAGACCGGGAAAGTTGAATTCGGGTTACTTTCACCGGCTCCAAACCGAGTAGGTCCATTCAAAACCGAGGCTGAGGCGCTGCAAGCATTGGAATTGATTTCAAAGCGAAACCGTGACTGGCAGCTTGAAGAAGAGCGCGAACGCTGAATCACTCGAATGAGTGCTCAGTGTCCGGAAATTTCCCTGTCTTTACTTCTGCATCGTAATTTTTAGCTGCGTTCAGCAACTCGGATCGAAGATCGGCGTAGCGCTTCACGAATTTTCTAGTTTTACCGGAAGAGTAACCGGCCATGTCTGACCAAACCAGTATTTGTGCGTCGGTTCCGGATCCTGCTCCAATGCCGATGGTTGGAATGCTTAGTTCGATGCTAACTTGGGTGGCTAGGGAAGCCGGAACCATCTCTAGTACAACAGCAAAAGCGCCCGCTGCTTCAACAGCCTTGGCATCCTCAATCAGAGCCTGAGCAGCGGAATCACCACGACCTTGAACTCGGTAACCGCCTAGGCTATTTACGCTCTGGGGTGTGAAGCCAATGTGACCCATCACGGGGATTCCCGCAGCAGATATCTTAGAAATTTGCTCTGCCGAGCGAATTCCGCCCTCGAGTTTCACCGCCTCTGCGCCACTTGTTTTGACGAGTTCGATTGCATTTTTCAGAGCCTGTTCCGCCGAAATTTCATAGCTGCCAAAGGGCATGTCGACGACTACCAGCGCTCGCTGGGCAGCAGCCGAAACAGCTCGTGCCAACGACGCCATCTCCGATAAGGTCACCGGAATCGTTGACTCGTATCCCAACACATTGTCGGCAGCTGAGTCTCCGACCAAAATCACGTCAATGCCCGCTTGGTCAAAAATTTCCGCGGAGATGAAGTCATAACTGGTTAAACAAGAGAATTTCTGCCCCTGACGTTTGTATTCAGCGAGCGTTTCGGTTCTGACTTTTTTCAATTAGCTTCGTTTCCAAGCATCAACTTCAATTTCAACGAGCATTTTTTCGTTGATGAACTGTATTCCAGCCAACATAGTTGCAGCCGGTCTAATCTCGCTAAAGATTTCACCATGGGCGCGACCGACGGCATCCATGTCGCTTGCATTTGCCAGGTAAATCCTGGTGCGCACCACATCTTCGAGTGTGTAGCCCACCTGTGCTAGCGCAGGTGCAATGACTTCTCTGAATGCCACAAGGGTCTGCCCATGTGCATCACCCTCATGTTGGAGTTCGCCGTTTACCGTAGCCGTAGAGCCACTCACATGAACGTAGTCACCAGCAACAGTCGCTCGAGAGTATCCAATTTTCGACTCCCATGGGCCGCCGCTTGAGATTAGTTTGTCTGCTGCCATTTTTACCTGTATCTACTCGTGATGGGATGTCTTCTATCTCTGCCGAAGGCCATTCCCGAAATTTTTGGTCCGATTGCGCCCTGGCGACGTTTCCATTCGGCAGAGTCAACTAACCTGATGACTTTATCAACAGTTACCTCATCGAAACCCTCGTCTACAAGTTGATCAAAAGACATTCTTCGCTCAAGGTAGCCGGCAAGAATTGCATCTAGGACTTCGTATTCAGGAAGACTGTCTTGGTCTTTTTGATCTTCACGCAGTTCAGCCGAGGGTGGCTTTGTGATTGAGTTCTCGGGGATTGGTTCAACCTGGCCGATTAGCTTGGCTTGAGAGTTTCGCCAGTTTGCCAAAGACCAAACCAGAGTCTTCTCGACATCTTTCAGCGGTGCGAATCCACCCACAGAGTCGCCGTAGATAGTTGAGTAACCAACCGCAATTTCGGTTTTATTGCCGGTGGTAAGTACGAGATGACCAGAGCTGTTCGAGATGGCCATCAGCAGCGAGCCACGAACTCTTGCCTGGATGTTTTCCAAGGCTAATCCGCTCAGATCGAGTTGATTCGCAAAGCTATCTACAAGAGTTTGAATTGGTTCTGTGCTGACAGTAATTGATAGCCGCTTGGCAAGATCTTCAGCGTCGCTAACCGAATGGGCTGATGAATAGCGAGACGGCATGAGCACACCGAACACTCGATCAGCTCCGATAGCATCGACCGCAATGGCTGCGCAGACCGCAGAGTCAATGCCTCCGGAAAGACCTAGTAAAACGGATCTGAAGCCATTCTTTTCGACGTAGTCTCTGAGGCCGAGTTTTAGGGCGTTCCAGATTTGCCAGTTTTCGGTCTGGTTACTGACAGAAGTTCCGTGGAACCGTATCTCTCTCTTTGAAATAAAATCAAAAACTCCAAGACCGCAGTCGAACTGTGGCAGGCGACCTATCAAAACCTCTTCGGCTGAAATGACGAAGCTTCCGCCATCGAAAACTAGGTCATCTTGACCACCGACTAGGTTGATGTAGGCAACGGCCACATTCTCGCGCTTAGCCACATCTCTGGCGAGTTCTAGGCGAGCTTCAGATTTAGAGCGCTCGAATGGGCTTCCGTTCAGTACCAGAAGAAGGTCGACCCCAAGGCTGGCCGCAGCCGCAACTGGACCACCCACCTGCCAGATGTCTTCGCAAATCGCGAGTGCGATTTTGAGTTCCCCAATATTGAAGCTCAGGGTTTGATTGCCGCTCTTGAATACACGATATTCATCAAATACTGAATAGTTTGGCAAATGATGCTTGTGATAAAGCCCGGTAATTTTCCCATTCTGGATAACAGCAGCCGAGTTGTGAGCAATAGCCCAGTTACTATGGCTTGATGTCACTTTGGTTGGAAGTCCGACCACAACCGTGATGTCGGGAAACTCTGTTGATACCCAAGAACGAAGTTGATGAAGGGCCGCCTCTGCCTTTTCAAGAAAATCGGGGCGTTGGGCGAGGTCTTCTATTGGGTATCCACTTAGCGACATTTCACCGAAGCAAATTAGTTCAGCGCCCTTTGCGGCTGCCGCCGCTATTTCGAGCTTTATTAGTTCTAAATTTCCCGAAAAGTCACCGACAATCGGATTGATCTGTGCAACTGCGAAGCGGAAATTCGGCATAGGCATTAGCCTAGTAGCAACCGACTAGGAGCCTAAATGGATAAGCAACGAGACTTCGTTCTAAGAACTATTGAAGAGCGCGGCGTGAAGTTTGTTCGGCTTTGGTTTACTGATGTTGCCGGAACTCTGAAGTCGGTAGCGATTGCTCCTGCAGAGGTTGAGGGAGCTTTCGCAGAAGGTCTTGGCTTTGATGGATCAGCCATCGAAGGTCTAGCAAGAACGTACGAGGCTGACATGCTGGCACAGCCAGATCCGAGCACCTTTCAGATTCTCCCTTGGCGCGGCGAAATTGATCCAACGGCGAGAATGTTTTGCGACATCCAGACCCCTGACGGTAAGCCCGCTGCTGCAGATCCAAGAAATGTATTGCGTCGAGCACTGGCGAAAGCCTCAGATCGAGGTTTCTCTTTCTACATTCATCCTGAAATTGAGTTCTACCTTCTCAAATCCTCTGAGTTGGGTCCCGAGGGGCCTATCCCGGTTGATAAGGCGGGATATTTCGACAATGTTCCGGGCGGAACTGCCCATGACTTCCGACGTCGTGCGGTTTCGATGCTTGAGCAGTTGGGTATCTCGGTCGAATTCAGCCATCATGAAGGTGGTCCTGGTCAAAATGAAATTGACCTACGTTACGCCGACGCCCTAACTATGGCCGATAACATCATGACTTTCCGCACCGTGATCAAAGAGGTAGCTATTGAGCAGGGTGTTTACGCAACCTTCATGCCCAAGCCTTTTACTGAGCATCCTGGTTCCGGCATGCACACCCACATGTCACTATTCGAGGGCGACACCAACGCATTTTTTGATGCAAGCTCGCAGTACCACCTCTCGAAGACAGCAAAGCATTTTATTGCTGGATTGCTGAAGCACGCTGCAGAAATCACTGCGGTGACTAACCAATACGTCAATTCCTACAAGCGCCTCTGGGGTGGGGGCGAGGCGCCGAGTTACGTGAGCTGGGGCCACAATAACCGTTCAGCACTGCTTCGGGTTCCGCTCTACAAGCCAGACAAGGGGCAGAGCTCTAGGGTCGAGTACCGTGCGATTGATTCGGCTGCAAACCCCTATCTCGCGTATGCACTTATCTTGGCGGCGGGCCTCAAGGGAATTGAGGAAGAGTATCCGCTTCCAGCAGAAACCGAAGACAATGTCTGGGCCCTTTCTGACGCGGAACGTCGTGCTATGGGTATTCAGCCTCTGCCGCAGAACCTCGAGCACGCTATTCGAAAACTTGAAGAATCAGAATTAGCGGCCCAAACCTTGGGTGAAGAGGTTTTCAGTTACGTGCTGGCTAATAAGCGTAGAGAGTGGGCTGAGTACCGTGCTCAGGTCACTCCTTTTGAGCTGAAGCAAAACTTCGAAGTTCTATAAATGGTCGGTTTCGAGCGATCCTCGGGTCTCTCCGCGCTTGCTAAATACGGACTAGTAGATCTTGAAACTGCGCTGGCTAATCTAGATCAGTTGGTCTCTATCGTGGGCGACAATGCCCGTCCGATTTTGGCTCAAGTCGGCTTAGCGCAAAATCCAGATCAATCTCTATCGTCCGTTCTTCGCCTCGCAGAGTCCCATCCGGCACAAATTAAAACGCTGCTTAAGCGGGAGGAATATGCGAAACGCCTATGCCTCGTGTTGGGGGCCAGCAGTGCACTGACTGATTTCATCGAGCGAGTTCCAGAATCTCTCTCAATCATTATGGATAGTTCGATTGAAATACCCAGTCGAGAAGAAATGGCTTGCGCAATTGGGCAAGCGGTGCTCTCAGGCGAAACTGCTCCAGATAAATGGGCTCTGCTTCGTCGCTCTTACCGTCAACAGCTGCTCCGCATCGCTCTATTTGACCTAACCGCAAGTGATCCCACAAATGTGGTTACCGAGGTCGCTGCTGCGCTTGCCGACCTTGCCGGCGCCGCAATCGAAGCGGGTCTCACTATCGCCCGTTGGGAACTTATCGCGACCAGCGAGTTTGGAACATTTTCTGCTGCTGAAGTGGATGCAACTGACTTGGCTGTAATTGCTATGGGTAAGTGTGGGGCCCGTGAGCTCAATTACATCTCCGATGTCGACGTCATTTTCGTAGGGGAGTCGAATAACCAGGATGTCATCGATAATCAGCGCGCTCTGGAAATTGGCACCAAATTGGCAACGCGCATGATGCGCTCAATGGACGCCACTGCGGCCGAGCCAGCACTTTGGCAGGTTGACCCTAACCTGCGTCCAGAAGGCAAGTCGGGAGCCTTGGTGCGTACTTTGGAATCGCACGTCGCATACTACGAGCGCTGGGCAGAGAGCTGGGAGTTCCAAGCGCTGCTGAAGGCACGTCCGTTGGCCGGTTCCATCGAATTAGGGCAGCGATATGTTGCTGCCCTCTGGCCTAAAGTGTGGCAATCAGCAACTCGGGAAGGGTTTGTTGAATCTGCCCAAAAAATGAGAGAACGCGTTACCGATTACATCCCCGAACAAGAGGTCGACCGAGAAATCAAGCTCGGACCTGGTGGTTTGAGAGACGTCGAATTCACGGTGCAACTGCTTCAGTTAGTGCATGGGCGAACCGATGAGTCAATCAGAATTCGAGACACCATTTCAGCCATCCAAAAGCTCTCACAAGCCGGTTACATCGGGCGCAATGAAGCAGCGCTTTTCGAGTCTCACTACAGGTATCTCCGCGTGCTAGAGCACCGAATTCAGCTTTCCGCTATGCGCCGAACCCACCTCATGCCAACCGACGAGGTTTCTCAACGAGCTCTTGCAAGGGTGTTCGGAACCCGAAATACCGCCGAAGAGCTACTCGCCAATTGGTCGAGGGTCAAATCGGAAGTGCGTGCACTACATCAAAAAATCTTTTATAGGCCGTTGCTCAGCGCGGTTTCGAAACTCGATCCAGATAGTCTTCAACTCTCTACCGATCAGATTGAAGATCGATTGCATGCCATCGGTTTCATTGACCCAAAAAGTGCACTCTCACATATAAACGCACTTACCTCTGGTCTTTCCAGGCGAGCTACAATTCAACGACAGCTACTTCCTGTGCTGTTGCAGTGGTTCGCCGAAGGAACCGACCCAGATGCTGCGTTGGTCTCTTTCAGACGGCTTTCAGAAGACCTCGGAGATTCACACTGGTATCTCAGAATGCTGCGTGATAGCTCCGGTGCTGCAGAGCGAATGACGCATGTTTTGGGAAATTCACGAATGGCGACGTCCCTATTCGAACGTATTCCAGAAGCTGCTGCCTGGTTCGATGACGTCGAACTGTTGCGGCCACTTGCCTACGATCAAATATCTGAAGAAATCTCGGCGATCATTGATCGGCACGACGGATCCGACGCTGCTGCCGCCGCCATTCGAAGCATTCGTCGTCGAGAAGTTCTCAGGTTGGCAATTGGCGCGGTGCTTGACGTTTTGAAACTAGAGGATGTGCAGGCAGGACTCACTAGCGTCTATGACTGCTACCTGGTGGGGATGCTCGGGCTTGCACAACTGCGCAACAAAACCAATACAAGCATCGAATTTTCGATTGTTGCGATGGGCAGGTACGGTGGGCGTGAACTCGGCTTCGGCTCTGACGCAGACGTAATGTTTGTTCATCGAAAGCTATCGGGCGATGATGATCTGGTTCAAAAAGTAGCCGAGCGTTTGGTAGCTGACCTTCGTCAGCTCGTCAAAGACCCAATTTTAGAATTCGAACTAGATTTAGAGCTCAGACCTGAAGGCAACAAAGGGCCGATCACACGTTCAATCGGCTCGTATAGCAGTTACTACGAACGCTGGAGTGATACCTGGGAAGCCCAAGCGTTGCTGAGGGCGAGGGTAATCGGCGGCGATCATGCTCTCCAGCATGATTTCATCTCTTTGATCGAGCAATACCGCTATCCCAAAGACGTGTCTGACTCGGCGATTATTGAGATCCGGCGCATTAAGGCACGCATGGAGAGTGAACGGCTACCGCAGGGAGCTGATCCTAAGCGGCATATGAAGTTGGGTAGAGGCTCGCTTTCGGATGTTGAATGGGTCGTCCAGCTTTTGCAGCTTCGAAATGGGGCAGAGCATACTGAACTTAGAACTCCGCAGACAATTCCAGCCTTGAGCGCAGCGGTTACTGCAGGTCTTATTGCCGAGCATGACGCGAGAGTGCTCAGTGAAGCTTGGACCTTTGTTTCGCGATGCCGTTCGGCAAGCGTTCTCTGGGACGGGAAGCGAACAGACGTGCTACCCACAGACCGCCGGCAACTCGAGGGGATGGCCCGAATAATGGGATACCCGCGGGGGTCAGCTACGGCGCTGCAAGAAGACTATTTGGCTATGACTAGGCGTGCCAGATCCGTTTTCGAAAGAGTATTTTTCGAATAAAAAAATGGCCCCTCTCAAGAGGGGCCATTTTTAGTTTTCTTATTACACTCCGAAGTAAAGTTCGAACTCGTATGGGTGAGGACGAAGGGCAATCGGCTGAATTTCGTTGGTGCGCTTGTAGTCAATCCAAGTCTCAATCAGGTCCTTGGTGAATACGTCACCCTGCAGCAGGTAGTCGTGGTCTGCTTCAAGAGCCTTTAGGCAGTCTTCAAGGTTTCCAGGAACCTGCGGGATCAACTTTGCTTCTTCAGCTGGAAGCTCGTACAGGTCTTTATCAACCGGAGCGTGAGGCTCAATGCGGTTCTTGATGCCGTCAAGGCCTGCCATCAACATAGCTGCGAAAGCTAGGTAAGGGTTTGCCGATGCATCAGGCGCACGGAACTCAATTCGCTTCGCCTTAGGGTTAGTTCCGGTTAGCGGGATACGAATTGCAGCTGAGCGGTTACCAGCCGAGTAAACCAGGTTAACTGGTGCCTCAAAGCCCGGAACCAAACGGTGGAAGCTGTTCACCGAAGGGTTGGTGAAGGCAAGCAGTGAAGAAGCGTGCTTCAAAATACCGCCGATGTACCAGCGAGCAAGGTCTGATAGACCGCCATAGCCGTTCTCGTCATAGAACAGTGGCTTGCCATCTTTCCAGAGTGACTGGTGAACGTGCATGCCCGAGCCGTTGTCTCCGAAGAGTGGCTTTGGCATGAAGGTTGCGGTCTTGCCCCACTGGTTGGCGACGTTCTTGACGATGTACTTGAACTTCAGAATGTCATCGGCGGCGTGAACCAAGGTGTCGAATCTGTAGTTAATTTCACCCTGACCGGCGGTACCAACCTCGTGGTGACTACGCTCTACCTTGAGACCTGCGGCAGCAAGCTCAAGAACGATGTTGTCGCGCATGTCGGCGTGCTGGTCAACTGGGGTAACTGGGAAATAACCACCCTTGTATGGGGTCTTGTTCGCCAAGTTGCCGCCCTCTTCGACACGACCTGAGTTCCAGGCAGCCTCTGAAGAGTCGATAAAGTGCATCGATGAGTTCTGCTTGTATTCGTAACGGACGTCATCAAAGATGAAGAATTCTGCCTCAGGAGCGAAAAATGCGGTGTCTGCGATCCCTGTGCTGGCCAGATACGCTTCAGCCTTCTTTGCTACCTGACGAGGGTCGCGGTGATAAATCTCACCATTGCGAGGGTTGTAGATGTCAAACAGAACAACCAGAGTCTTTTCTGCACGGAAGGCGTCAAGGTACGCGGTAGTTACGTCTGGGATTAGTTGCATGTCAGATTCGTGAATCGAAGCAAATCCGCGAATTGATGAGCCATCGAACAGCTGACCGTCAACGAAGAACTCTTCGTCAATCATGCTGGCTGGCAAGTTGAAGTGCTGCTGTACACCAGGAAGGTCTGTAAAACGAACATCAAGGAACTTTACGTCGTTGTCTTTGATGTACTTGACGACCTCAGAGGCGGTCTTGAACATAGGGTTATTCCCTTCAAAAAAGGTTGGAATCGGTGAGGCTCATCCTCAGGCCGCTATCAGTCTACCTTTGCCTGCATTTCGACGGGCTTACTTAATGTTTCGGGAATGTAAAAAGTTTGGCATAGAGTGCTCTGGTGGAGAGCAAATACCCCGATTCAAACCTGAGCCAAGTTGGCTTATTCCGGCGCCTAGGTGCCATAACCATCGACTGGGTTATATCTTTGATTTTTTCGGGCGCATTTTTTGAAAATGACAGCACGGTAACGCTAGTTTTCTTCTCATTGATGCGGGTGGTCCTGATTGCAACCAATTCCGCAACGATTGGGCAGCGACTATTGGGCATTCGTGTGGTCCGGCTGGGCGTGCCTATCGTTGGATTCCGCTCCGCATTAGTTCGCACTGCACTAGAACTCCTAGTTTTGCCGGCGCTAATAAATACCGAGGCCGGTACCCCGCTGCATGACCAATTGGCTAAAACGCGGTTAGTTCTCAGAAAATGAAGCCTTAGCGCCTTGGTGCTCTGAACTTACGCGGATCAATACCCTTCGGTATTGGCAAATTCGTTCCTAATGCTTCGAGTCGTTTACGAACGGCAGAAATTTCCGTTCTGCTCAAAATTTTGGGAAGTCGGTAGAGCTCTTTGCTTAGCAGGTGCAGTGGCGTCTCGCCTTCGGCTGTGTAAATCATGTGCACTGGAACCCCAGGAGCCACCCGCATCACTTTTCGTTTCTCGTCTTCAACGAGTAACGCCGCACGATTCTTTGACGCACCTTCGCCGATAAGAACAATTCCGGCTGGACCGACGACTCGATAAACCGCCTCTTGAGTTCTCGGGTTCATCGATACCGGCATTTCAGAAGAAACGTAGCCTCTTCTGAGCGAGTTGCCGAGGACCGCCCCGGTGGCACCAGTTTGGCCCTGAATTTGACTGTAGGCGGCTCGCTCAGCTTTCCTGGCCATTACTACTAAAGCAGCCATAATTCCCAGCAGTGATCCCGAAATCACGTACATGACTGTGAGAAAAACGTTTGGGCCGGCAAGCCAAAGACTCAGGCCGACACCGGCCAGCACACCAATTGATAACGCCAGTAAAGCCCAAGGAACGGCGGTTTTATCGACCTTGGCCGTCATCTTGTAGACGGTGAATAGTTGACGGATGCGTCCGGGTTGTTTAGGAGTCTTGGCCATTCGATGATTCTACCTAACCGCCTGGGCAAAACCTTTGCTAATCGCAGCCTCAGCGAGGTGAGCAAGATTAGCGGGGATCTCTCGACCCTGCTTCATCATCGACTCTGCCCAAAGTCTGCCTGCACGATATGAGGACCTAACCAAAGGACCAGACAAGACACCGACAAACCCGATTTCTTCGGCAATGCGACCCAACTCAACAAATTCTTGGGGTTTTACCCAACGATCAACAGGATGATGTCTCGGTGTCGGACGTAGGTATTGGGTCACGGTAACAATGTCGCATCCCGCTTCATGTAGATCATGAAGCGCCTGAACAATTTCTTCGTCCGTTTCTCCCATACCCAAAATCAGGTTTGATTTGGTAACCAATCCAAATTCTTTGGCTTGGGTAATTACGTTTAGCGAGCGTTCGTAGTTGAAAGCCGGCCGGATTTGTTTGAAAATACGAGGAACGGTCTCAACGTTGTGCGCGAAAACCTCAGGGCGAGCGTCGAACACTTTTTTAAGCAGCTCTGGCTTACCCGAAAAATCCGGAACCAAAATTTCGACTCCAGTTCCTGGGTTGAGGTTATGGATTTGGCGAATAGTCTCTGCGTACAACCACGAGCCTTCATCCTCTAGGTCATCTCTCGCTACACCGGTAACTGTGGCATAGCGCAGATTCATTTCTCGAACCGACTCGCCAACACGGCGTGGTTCATCAGGATCGAATGCGGCAGGCTTTCCGGTGTCAATTTGGCAGAAGTCACAGCGTCGGGTGCACTGAGAGCCACCAATCAAGAAAGTTGCCTCGCGATCCTCCCAGCATTCATAAATGTTTGGGCAACCGGCTTCTTGGCAAACGGTGTGCAAACTTTCCGACTTGACCTTTTCTCTTATCGAAAGGTACTCGGGGCCCATTTTGGCCACAGTCTTGATCCACTCGGGTTTTTTCTCAATCGGTGTTGCTGAATTTCGCGCTTCAATTCGAAGTAATTTCTTCGTGGGTTCGCTCATTAGCGGCTCCTCTTTGGTATGCCCGATGAGAGTCTCGGCTGGATAAGTGGGATCATTTCAGCCGGTGTGATTTCTCTTCCGGCAAGAATTGAAAGGGTGCTTGCTTTCGCATCAGCTATTCCGCACGCAATGATGTTCTCATAGGCAACCAGCGAGTTGTTGCAGTTCAACGCGAAGCCGTGCATCGTAATTTTTTCCGAAACTCGGATTCCGATGGCAGCCACTTTAACCTGGGTACCGTCAGTTTCAACCCATACGCCACTGCGACCGTCAACTCTGGTTCCTAGTATTCCTAATTCAGCTATGGAATCAATGATGACCTGTTCTAACCAGCGCACGTAGCCAACCACATCGATCGGCTCGGGAAGGCGAAAGATTGGGTAACCGACAAGTTGGCCCGGACCATGCCAAGTAATCTTGCCTCCGCGATCTACCTCAACAAAGCGGGTTCCATCCTTTGGAAGTTCAGACTCGTCGGTTCTTTTTCCGGCGGTATAGACGGGGGAGTGCTCTAAGAAAACGCAGGTTTCGTCCCTGATTCCAGCAGCGATGTCTGCGTGAATTTCCCGCTGTAGCTGCCAACCTGCCTCATACTCAACAAAATCAGGATTTAGACCCGCAATTATGAACTCTGGCACTTCAATAGCCTAATTCAGTTATTCACAAATCTTGAATCGCGAGTTTTTTGAGGCGCAATTGCCTCGAGAATTTGAGGGTGACCCGCAAACTAATCCCCTTACGACCGCACCGAACCGCAAAGACTCTTCTATTTGGAGACGCGCCGCGCAGAAGTGTGCACGGGGTTCGCTTTGCCGGGGCTGGGCTCGCAATATTTGCAGCCGGAATTACTGTCTATTACATTGGCGCAAATAATCTCAGAGAAGCAAGCCCCGGC
This sequence comes from Actinomycetota bacterium, assembly GCA_041180285.1. GTDB lineage: Bacteria > Actinomycetota > Actinomycetes > Actinomycetales > Microbacteriaceae > Rhodoluna. Next base: position 1,092 of record JBEGRV010000006.1, on the reverse strand, counting down.
AACAGAACCGATGAAACGAACCGGCAGTCAATTGACTGCACTATTCCTGCCTTAGAAAACACGCAATCAGATTTGATTCAGATCGGCGGAATCAGGTCTTATCGAGCTAGCCCCAAATTCGAAGAATGCGATGGTGAGCTCATTGTTCTTGAATCACTTGGCTCAAACAGCCTGTGGAAAAAAATTGGGGCCACCGAAGTGACCCCAATTGATTGAACAATCGATACTAAATTCCTAGATTTGCAGCGAAGTTCGCATCTTCTAGGCGCTTCTTGACATCAACTAGGAAGCGTGAAGCGTCTGCGCCATCAACCAGTCGGTGATCGTAAGACAAGGCTAGGTAGACCATGCTGCGAATCGCAATTGCATCATTTCCGAGTGCATCGGTGACCACAACTGGTCGCTTGGTCACCACGCCGGTGCCCAAGATAGCAACCTGTGGCAAAAATACCACCGGAGTGTCAAATAGAGCACCGCGTGAACCAGTGTTTGTCAGGGTGAAAGTACCACCACCGAGCTCATCTGGCTTTAGCTGGTTGCTGCGGGTGCGACCGGCCAGATCTGCAATTTGCTGTGCAGTCTGTGCAATAGTGAGCGATCCGGCATTTCTGATTACCGGGGTCAGCAGCCCACGTTCCGTGTCAACAGCAAATGAGATGTTCTCGGTTGGGTGATAAACGATGTTTTCACCATCGATGGAAGCGTTTAACTTAGGGTGAGCCTTGAGGGCTTCCGCCGCAGCAAGTGCAAAGAACGGCATGAAATTTAGTTTGACGCCGGTCTTGGCCGTGAAATCCGACTGAACCTGCTGGCGCAATGAAGCAATCGCGGTTACGTCTACCTCAACAACGGTGGTTAGCTGAGCGGTAGACACCATGCTGGCAACTGCGCGCTCTGCGAGCACCTTGCGGAGGCGAGACATTGGTTCTGTAGTGCCTCGAAGCGGTGAAGCCGCCACTGGTGCTCCCGCTGCGACCGCAGCCACAGGTACGGTGATTGCAGTGGTAGCTGCAAGGACGTCATCTTTGCGGATTCTTCCGCCCACACCGGTACCAGAAACGGTACTCAGGTCAATGCCGTTCTCGCTAGCTA
>JBEGRV010000005.1:0-45491 GCA_041180285.1 Actinomycetota bacterium | reverse complement strand
CAAACCCGATCACCACGTCAGTAGGGTCACCAAAATCTTGTTTTATCTTGATTGCTTGAGCAGATTTCTTCAGCTCTGGAGAATATTGTGCGAGATCGACACCTCTAGCCCAGACCTCCACATTTGGTACACCTAAACTAAGCAGGTAATCGCGCGTTGCTGAAGTTGGCGCCAAATTTAGGTTGGCAAGCTTGTGAATGTGCCCGACCAGCTTGTCTACCCAAGGTCGTAAAAAGCTGAGGCCATAGCGACCGGTGTAGCCAGCAACATCAGTTTGGTAAATCGCCACGGAGGGAATTCCCAACCGTTTGGCTACAGCCAATGCCTGCCGCCCTAGAACAAAAGGCGCCGCGACGTGAACCAAATCAGGGTTGAATCCGCGCAAAATGCTGGTCAAATTTAGTAACGGTAGCGCCACCGGAAAACTTTTGAAATAGAACCGAGTGGTTCTGATCACAGGAAACCCCATGTAGCTATTGCCTTGAGCAGTTGGGGCAATGATTAGTACCTCATGGCCTTGCTGCCATAGCGATTCGACGATTCGAACAACCGAGTTTGTTACCCCGTTGGTTGATGGCAGAAAAGATTCAGTGACAACAGCAATTCGAAGTTTTTTCACGTCGAAAGGCTAGTTTTGGCCTTTGTTTACCCAGTGAAATCGACCTATACAGGTGTAAAACAATCAGCAAACGCTGAAGTGTTAGCTCAGTACTTCTTTGCGCCAACCGGTGTAGCCCTCGGCCAAGAATGACTTGCCGTGCTCAGATGCAACCAGTGCTCGCATCTGACCAAGCTGGCTGCGGTAGTCGAAATCATCCTGCATCGGGTCGTCGCTGTAGAAACGGTGCAGCATGTTGGTCATGTACATCGAGAAGTTTTGGGTCTTCCAAATTCGCACCATTGCACGATCACTGTAGGTGTCGATGCCTTCGGATTCGCCAGCTTTGAAGAAGTCGATAATTGCCTTGTGTAAGAACTGAATGTCGCTGATCGCCGAGTTGAGTCCCTTCGCGCCAGTCGGAGGCACAATGTGCGCTGCATCGCCGCACAGAAATAGGTTTCCGTACCGCATCGGAGCAGAGACCCAACTGCGCATCGGGGTGATTCCCTTTTCGAAAATCGGACCCTCTTTTAGTGTCCACCCAGGGTAGGCGAGGCGCTTCTGCAGGTTTTCCCAGATGCGCTCGTCAGACCAGTTGGCGATGTCATCGTCTGGAGCCACCTGAAGGTACAGGCGAGAAACAGTGTTTGAACGCATCGAGTGCATCGCAAAGCCGTCTTCGTGCAGCGCATAAATTAGCTCGTCGGTTGAAGGCTCAACGTTGGCCAAAATTCCGAGCCAGCCGAATGGGTAGGCGCGGGTGTGGTGGGTGATGTGAGTCTCAGGGATACTCGGGCGGCTCACGCCGTGGAAACCATCGGCGCCGACAATGAAGCGAGCTGTGATTCGGTAGCTTTCGCCGCCACGGTCGAAGGTGACCGATGGGGTTTCGCTGGTTAGATCGTGAAGAGTAACATTTTCGCTCTCGTAGTGAGCGCTGAAACCTTTCGCATCGTGGGCGGTTAGCAGGTCTTTCATAACCTCCTGCTGACCGTAAACCCACACGCTTCGACCAATCAAATCCTTGAATGGGATGCGGTGCTTCTCACCATCAAACTGCAGGTAGATACCGTCGTGGCGGTGGCCTTCGCGGTGCAGGCGCTCGCCGAGGCCAGCCTCGGTTAGCAGCTCTACAGCTCCCTGTTCTAGCACGCCAGCGCGAACTCGACCGGTGGTGTAATCGCGGTCACGATTTTCAACCACTTCGGCTTCGATGCCGGCCTGGTGTAGGAGATGTGCCATCAGAAGGCCGGATGGTCCGGCGCCAACAATTGCTACCTGAGTTTTGATTTCAATGGTCATTGCAAAAGTTCAGCAACCATGGCAATCTTTAGCAAGCAACCATTTTCATTGAACGGAAAATATTGGGGGTAAGGGTGCCGAGAAACTCAAGTTCAGAACTGAACTCTGTGGTTCAAAAGCTAATTGCCATTCTCGGAGCTTTCGACGAAGAAAAGCATGCGCTAAACCTGAGTCAAATTGCAGAACGCGCTCAACTGCCGGTCTCGACCGCCTACCGACTGGTGCGCGAGCTGGTTGCCGGCGGCATTCTGATGAAGGGCAGCGACAAAAACTATCGAGTTGGTACCAGGCTTTGGCTGATTGCCCAGGCCGCTCCGGTAAACGACCAACTGCGTGAATCCGCCCTACCCACCTTGGCCAGACTCTACGAAGAAACCGGCGAGAATGTAACGCTTGCGGTGCTAGATCGAAACCGGGCGCTCTATGTCGATCGTATTTTCGGCGCTCAATCGGTGCCAACCATCAGCAAAGCTGGTGGCCACCTGCCACTACACACCACCGGAGTTGGCAAGGTTCTCTTGGCATATCAGCCAGCTGAAAAAATTGAGGCTTATCTGGCTAAACCGCTGGCCAAGCCGACCAAATACTCGAAGATCGACCCAGAGTCGCTTCGCAAAGAACTCGAAGAGACTAGAGCTCGCGGCTACTCGATAACCCGAGAAGAAATGTCGATCGGAAGCTCCTCGATGGCAATGCCCATTTGGGTAAATGGCAACGTGGTTGCCGCCGTGGGTGTTGTGGTTCACGCCGACCGGCTCGACATCCCTCGTTTGACCGGCATTTTAGAGAAGGCAGCCGAAAGTATCTCGCGCGGACTATCTCGATAAAATTTCCGCTCAATGAAAATTCTGCTACCACGCTAAAGCACTGCTCTGCCAAAGTTTCACTATGGCAAATCCATCAGGCAAGGGCGGCAACGGTGTCGACCCAGAGGGCACGCTAGACAGCCCGTTCAAGATCTACGACGAGATGGCTGCAATCAAGGCCGAGTACGACCAGAAGATTGCTGCCGGCGCACCGATTGAGGAAGAGGCGCGGGTTCAGTACCCGCCTTACCGCTCGTCAATTTTGCGTGCCCCTACTAAAGACCCGCACCACGTCGACCCTGAGGGAATCGAACTTTTCACCCCGGCATTCGGCCATCACGAGGTTGCCGCAATTGAAAGCGACCTGACCATTCAGGCCAACGGCGAACCGCTGGGCGAGCGCATTATTGTGGCCGGCAAAATTACCGACAGCTGGGGCCGCCCGGTTCGCAATCAGTTGGTTGAGGTTTGGCAGGCCAACGCATCGGGGCGCTACATTCACAAGCGCGATCAGCACCCGGCGCCAATCGACCCAAACTTCACCGGCGTCGGCCGCTTCTTTACTGACAACGACGGCAACTACCGTTTCACCACCATCAAACCTGGGCCATACCCTTGGCGTAACCACAGCAACGCCTGGCGCCCAGCACACATCCATTTTTCGCTTTTTGGAACCGGGTTCACCCAGCGCATCATCACGCAGATGTACTTTGAGGGCGACCCGCTGTTTCCACTAGACCCGATTTACAACTCGATTGTTGATCCAAAGGTGCGCGAGCGCCTGGTTGGTCACCTAGACCACGACATCATGGAGCACGAATGGGCCCTCGGCTACCGATGGGACATCGTGCTCGGTGGCGGGTCGGGTACTTGGTTCGAGCCAGAGGGAGAGCACTAATGTCAGAGAGACTGCCGGTAACTCCGGGGCAAACCATTGGCCCGTTCTATCACTACGCGTTGCTCAACCGCGAAAAGTTCAATGAGGTTGTTGCCCCGCACCACCCAGATGTTATCGAGCTAACCGGTCGGGTTGTCGATGGCCTCGGCAAACCGCTGCCTGACTGCATGCTCGAAATTTGGCAGGTTGGCCCAGATGGCAAGGTGCCGACCGAGCGCGACAGCCTGAAGCGCAAAACCGGCCACTTCACCGGCTGGGGCCGCACTTCGACCAACACCGACGGCGTATACCGATTTTTCACCCTTACCCCTGGTTCGGCCAACGGTGAGAATCCGTTTTTTGCAGTTGCCCTGTTTGCTCGCGGAATTTTGCATGTGCTTCGCACCCGAATCTACTTGCCGCTGAGCGATGACGCCGCTGCCAAAGATCCATTTCTATCGATGCTTCCTGCGGAACGCCGACAGACCCTAATCGCCAAGAAGGATGAATACGGCTATCGTTTCGACATAAACCTTCAGGGCGACGACGAAACGGTATTCATTGAGTTCAACTAAGACGAAAAACTCGGCCGGATTGCTGCACCCGCTGGTGGCAGCATCAGGTCGGGCTCGTCACATCAATGAGGATGAACTCGTCGCGCAGGTCATCCAATTTGAAATCAAACTTGCCAAGGCTCAGGCTGAGCTCGGGTTGATTGATAAGGCTCACGCGGTATCGATTGAGCATGTGCTTCAGAAATTTAAATTGAACTCGGCCGATCTGGTTGATGGCACAGCGCTTGGCGGCAATTTCGCAATTCCGCTGGTAGAGGCAATAAAAACCGAAGTGGCAAAACTTGATTTGGCTGCCGCCGGCCAGTTGCACCTGGGGGCAACCAGCCAAGACCTGATTGATACCGCACTAATTCAGCTCACCAAAAAAGCCATTCGTGAAATTAATGTGCAGCTCGATGACTCGATTCGAGTTTTGCTTGCCTTGGCTAACGCACATAAACACTCGCTGTGCGTTGCTCGCACCCTGGCTCAGCAAGCTGTGCCGTCTAGTTTTGGCCTGAAGTTGGCCAAATGGGCGGGCGCGCTGATTGATGTGAGGGTCGAACTGACCTCGCTGGCCGAAAGACTTCCGCTGCAGTTTGGCGGAGCCGCCGGCAACTTGGCCAGCCTCACCCTGGTTGCAGAATCTCGCGCACTCGAAAAGCCACAGCGGGTAGTTGCCGAGCTGGTTACTCAGTTGGCAAAAGACCTAAAACTTGCTCGCCCAGCAACCTCTTGGCACACCAACCGAGTTTGGCCAAACCGCATCGCTGAGGCGCTAACCGAAATCACCGACACCTTCGGCACCATAGCCAACGACATCTTGCTTCTCGGTCGACCCGAGATTGGCGAGCTGGCAGAGTCGGTTCCGGTTGGCGGCGGTAAGTCTTCTGCCATGCCACAAAAGCAAAACCCAGTTCAGTCGGTGTTGCTATCGGCCGCCGCAATTCAAGCTCGCGGTCACCAATTCACCATCAAGAGCGCGGCAAGTTCAATCGATGAGCGTTCAATCGGCGCCTGGCATGCCGAATGGCAAGCCTGGTTTGACCTAATGAAACTAACCCTGGCTACAACCGAGACCGGCCTCAACCTGATCAGCGGTTTGAAGTTCGACACCGACCGCATGTTGGCGAATCTCTGGCTCAGCGACGGCTTGGTCTACACCGAACGGGTCAGCGCCATCCTTGGTAAAAAAATCGCCAGTGAACTGGTCGACCAGGTGCGCTCAGGAGCCAACCTCAAGCAATTACTCGAGAGCTACGGCGAAGAGATTATTGATCAAGTGTTCTCAGTCACCGGCCAAATCGGATTAGCTGAGACACTGATTGCAGACATTTCAGAACGAGTAAAGGAACTGCAGTGATTCCGCAGATTGCCGGCACATCAAACATTGCCACCGAAGAATTCGCCGGCTCTAGCCGCGTGCTAGTGCTGGGCCCATCGCTGGGCACCAACGCAACCATTTGGAATCGACCAGGCAAGTTCTTCCGTGAAGAAATTGACCAGCTCGCCTGGGATCTTCCTGGCCACGGCAAATCACTGGCAGCCACCGAGGGTTTCTCAATTGACGAGCTCGCCGACGGTGTGCTGCGGTTGGTTGATGCGCTTGAGGTAGACCAGTTTGCCTATGCCGGTACCTCAATCGGAGGAGCGGTGGGCCTGTCGTTGGCGCTTCGCTACCCAGACCGGGTAAAAGCTGCGGCCATCGTATGTTCAGCACCAAAATTTGGCACCCCTCAGGCTTGGCTCGACCGCGCGGAACAGGTGCGCAAGCAGGGCACAGGTTCGCTGATTGCGGCCACGCCCGGGCGCTGGTTCACTGAGAAGTTCATAGCTAAAGAACCAGAGGTGGTCGGCGAGATGCTCAACATGCTGTTGGCCGCCGACGATGCCAGTTACGCCTACGCCTGCGAAGCTTTGGCTGGGTACGACCTAACCGAGCGGCTTGGCGAAATCGAACCGCCGGTACTGGTAATTTCAGGCGAGCAAGACCCGGTTGCAACACCAGCTCAGGCACAGGCTATGGCCGATGCAATCACCAACAACACCTACATCGAGGTGTTTGGTGTTTCACATCAGGCCGGAACCGAAGCACCAGAGGTAGTCGCCAAACACATCAACCACTTTGTAAGGATGTATCGATGAGCAGCGAAAAATTTGACCGCGGAATGAAGGTTCGTCGCGAAGTTCTTGGCGATGCTCACGTTGATCGCGCCAATCAAAACATCACCGACTTCAACCGTGACTTTCAAACCTTCATCACCGAGAACGCCTGGGGAGATGTTTGGTCACGCCCAGGGCTAGAGCGTAAAACGCGCAGCTTCATCACCCTGACCGCCCTGATTGCACTCGGTCACCACGACGAATTCAAAATGCACGTAAAGGCCGCCAAACGCAACGGGTTGACCGACGAAGAAATTTCAGAGCTGATTCTGCAGACTGCTATCTACTGCGGTGTTCCTGCAGCCAACCACGCCTACAAGTTGGCGGCTGAGGCGCTCGCCGAGTAGGCACTGCAGCAGCATCCACTAAATAAAAAGGGCCCCGAGTAAATCTCGAGGCCCTTCAATTTTGCGTTGACTTATTTCATCTCACCGAAAGTTTCAGCGATCCAGTCGGCGGTGTACTCGGCAACGTAAGGCATGTTGTCGATGCTGATGTGCTCGGTGCCACCCTCAGGCTCGTCGAAAATGCGCAGCTTCTTGTTTGGGCTGTTTACTGCCTGCTCGAAGGTTTGCTGTGCGTATTTCACGTTGATCTGTCGGTCATTAGCACCGTGTGTGATCAGCAGTGGGCAGGTGATTTGCTCGGCAACACCGTTTAGGTGCATTCCCTTGGTGCGCTCCATGAAGTCTTCGATGTCGCTGGCACCCCAAACCCACATCACGTGATCCCAGTAGTGAGGAACCGGATTTTCACCCTCGCGGTTGCGGCGACCAATCTGAACCTCAGCCCAGTTGTGGTTGGCGCCCCAAGCGACTGCAAGTTTGATGCGCTTCTCGAAGGCAGCGGCACGAGGGGCATAGTAGCCACCCAGTGACCAGCCGACGATTCCGATCTTCTCGGTGTCAATGCCGTCTACGCCCTGCAACCAATCGATGATTGCTGCAGCCCAAACCTCGGTGTCGTGACGTGCCTTTAGGTTGCGCAGGCGAAGCGCTTCACCTGACCCCGGGGTGTCGATCATCAGGGTTGAGATACCGCGCTTGGCTAGCATCTGTGGGAAACCCGAGTAGTACATCATCTCTTTGGTTGAGTCGAGACCGTTCCACTGGATGACAATCGGGGTTGGCTTGCCATCTTTTGATTCGGCCCGGTATAGGTAGCCAGGAAGTGAAGAATCCTCGTAGGGAACATCAACCGTGGTTAGCGGCGCCTCTGCCAGTTCAACGTGCTTGAGCAGCAAGTCGATTGATTTCTGGTAGGCCGCGTTGCGACCCTCCCACTTAGGCGATTGCAGGCGCTCGGCCTGCGAGGTGTAAAGGCTGGCGCGGTAAAACTTGCCAGCTGCGTTGATGATTCGTCCGGCTGCCTCATCATCTTTGGCGCTCTTCAACACACGGTTGGCAACCGCCTCCCATGCCTCGTAAAGCTCTGCTGTGCCAGCATCGTCGCCTCGCTGAGCCGCCTCAAGCACTGGGCGGCAGGCGCGGTCAACTTCGTCGATGTAGCCACCGTTGTTTAGGGTGGCAACAACGCCAAGGCTCCAGACGTAGTTGGTAGGGAAGTACATGTACATATGTATGGATTCTTTCGCTAAGTGAGATGAGCCGGTGGCTTAGTAGCTACCGGCTCAGAGCTCGAGTTTTTATGAAGTTTTGATTACCAAGGCTGCGCCATGGCGCCAAGGGTCTGGCCCATGATTGCGCCTGGGTCTGCACCCGGAGTCTCTGGGTGAATTTCCCACTCGGCGAGCTGCATTGTGTTGCGCACCACAATGCCAACACGTGCCTTGCGGCGCTCGGTGTACTCAACCAAATTGGTCTCTAGGTCGCCATCCTTGGTCAAGTACTCGGCTACCAACCAGGCATCCTCAGAGCACTGGGCGCCACCTTGAGCAATCAGCGGAGGACAAGCGTGAACTGCGTCACCGATAAGGATGATGCGGCCCTGGTGCCAAGGCTGGTCATCGACAAACAACCATTCGATTTCTTGGAAATTCATGTAGTCGTCGTCTTTTAGGTTGTCTCGAATGAAGTCGAAGTGGCCGTGGTAACCCTCTAGTAGTCGCCGCATTTCGTCGGCATCGCTCAGGCCATTGTCTGGGCGCTGTGGCTTGGTGAGTACGAAGGCATAGCAGAGATCCTTAGAAATAGGGGTGTAGCCTGCCTTGTACTCTGGGCCGCCATAGGCCAAACCTGAGCAGTCCATTTCCGGCTTGCGCTCGGTGACAACGCGCCAAATTCCCATGCCCGATGACTTCTTGTCGTGGTGCATGCCCATAAGTTTTCGGGTCTTCGACTTGATGCCGTCGGCTGCAACTATGAAGTCGAAGGTCTCTTTTGATCCGTCTTTGAATTCAGCGGTGATGCTGTCGCCGTGGTTTTCGAAACCAACCATCTCGGTCCCTAGGCGAACCTCGACGCCTAGCTCGTGAATCATGTCTACGAGCACGGTCTGAATGTCTGAGCGAAGTGCACCCATGGTTCCTGGAAGTTCTGGGCCTCCGGTTTTGGCAGCTGGCATTTTGGCAATCTGGGCACCACTAGCGTGAAACATCTCGAACCAGTCGAATCCGTGAGCAGACTCGGCCATCTTTTCGTAGGCGCCAATTAGGTTGAAAACCTTCAAAGCGTTACCCTGCAGGGTAATTCCATGACCCACGCCGTACCAAACGGGTGAAATTTCAATCAGGGTTACTTTTACCCCGCGCTGTGCAAGGGCTACAGCTGCAACGGTACCGGTGATGCCACCGCCCACAACAAGGACGTTTTTGACCGACATAATGACTCCATTCACTCCGCCTCTTTGCGGACCTACGACAAAGTTATGCCCTCTGGGAAGAATCAAACACTATGGTCTGGCGATAATTACCATTCGCCGGATTATGGTCAAAACCTAACCAACCAGTTGCGCGTTTTCAATCAGGAAGTTACGTAGCCAAACGTGACTCGGGTCAGAGTCATGAGACTCATGCCACCAGAGGGTTTGGTGAATCTCTACGTAGCCAAACGGAGCATCAACCGCAATTGAGTTGATGTCGGCCGGCATTCGTTTAGTTAATCTTTTTGGGATAACCCCAACCTGATTTGTGCCACTGACAATTTTTGGAATAGGAAGGAAACTGTGCGTTTTTACGTGAGGCTTTCGCTGAAAGCCCAGTTCACTCAATCGTCGTGCAGCCGGGGTTAGATGAGAACGACCAAAGTCACAGACCACCTGTGGTAATTCGATGAAAGCCTCCCAACTCAGGTTTCCATCGACTAGCGCAGGGTTGTCTCTGTCAATTACACAGACGTAGTAATCGGCGAAAAGCTCTTTATTTTCGCCGCTGATTCCTACACCGGGCACTCCGAGCACGAAATCATTGGTCCAAAGATCTCGATCGCTCTCAGTCGGGTTACTGGGAAGTGGCAACAGTTCAAGCTTCATGTTCGGCCCAACCTCAAGTGCTTTAGCGAAAACTGGAGCGAGCTCGGTGGCCGCATAGTCACTCATCATCAGGCGGTAAACCCGCTGAGATTTTGTCGGATCAAAATCAGACTCACTCAGCAGAGCTTTCTGAATTAGTGGAAGAGTGCGTTGCAATTGTGGAAGCAGAAGATGGCCAAGTGGAGTTAGTTCATAGTCGCGCCCAACGCGCACCAATAGTTCGTCACCAAACTGCGTACGGAGTCTTGCTAGAGCCGAGCTCATTGAAGACTGACTCATGTTTACACGCTCACCAGCGCGAGTCACGTTGGCCTCTTCAAGCAGGGCACGCAAGGCGATCAGCAAATTTAGGTCTTTGCTAGGTATCGACATGTGCACATCCTTGAAGGCAACTAACAGCATCGTGTGCTGTCACCGTTTGAAATAGATACTATTCGCTCGATTAGGTTTTGGAGCATGTGAGATTCACCTAACCTGAAGGCAACGCAACCTACAAAGGAGTACGTGCATGCCTAAGCAGCGCAAAATTTCGCACCTACGCTACCTTGCATTGGCTATGCCAAACATGCAGGAAGAATCTGACTTTTTTACCAAATTTTGGGGTCTAACCGAGGTACACCGAGAGGGTGAAGTGGTTTGGTTGGGAACCGAGGGTTCACCTGAGCCATACCAAATTCGCCTTCGTCAAGGTGAAAAGCGTATCGATCTAATCGGTTTTGGCGCAGCGTCAAAAGAAGATGTAGATGCACTTCACGCCGAACTGGTTAGTAAGGGTGTTCAGATCATCCACGAGCCAAAGAACCTCGCTCAGTTTGACGGCGGATATGGTTTTCGCTGCTTTGACATCGATGGCCGAACAATCGAGGTGTCAACTGGTTTTGAACTAAAGCAGAGCCGAAAAATCAACGAGCGAGAGCCCATTCCGGTAAAACTTTCTCACGTGGTTATCAACACCAACAAGCTAGCTGCCACTACTCAGTGGTACATCGATCATCTCGACTTCGCGATTAGCGACACACTCACTCACCCAGCTATGGGCGAAATGATGAACTTCATGCGCTGTAACCCAGCTCATCATTCGATCGCTATCGTTCAGGGCCCGCACCACTCGCTTCACCACATGTCATTTGAGATGAGAGGTATAGAAGAGTGGATGAGGGGTGCCGGAAAAATTCTTCGTGCGGGTCGACGCATGGTTTGGGGGCCTGGTCGTCACAATGCCGGCGACAACACCTTCGCCTACTTCATCGACCCAGCTGGAAACACAGTTGAATACACCACCGAGCTCCACAACATCGAAGATGAAGACAGCTGGCACCCGAGCAAATTCGACATCACACAGGTTTCAAATGCAGATCAGTGGGGCACCGCCAACCCAATGAGCGAGTTTGTGGCCCGTGAGTCATTCAACGATGTCGACAAAGGCCTATTTGTCGCCCCACCGGTCTAATCCAGCTAAGAATTTTAGGGAGATAGTCATGAGAATTCACCTAGCGGCAAATCATCTGGGTTACGAACTTGGTCGCCAGCTTGAAGAGTGGCTAAGCCAGTCTGGTCACGAGACGATTTGGCACGGCGCTGATTTTCTTGACGAGGGCGATGATTATCCGATTTTCAGCGCTCGAGTTGGTCAGGCGGTAATAGATGACGAAGATCGCGGAGAAAACGTCAAGGGTATCGTCTTTGGTGGCGATGGAAGTGGCGAGGTTATCGCCGTAAACAAGGTCAAGGGAGCCCGAGCCACCTTCGGTCACAGTGCTAAGCAGGTTGAGCTCGCTCGCCGAGAGGCCGATGCCGATGTGCTGGTAATCGGTGCAATTCACCATGACTTGGCAACAGCAAAAGAGCTAATCGCAGCCTTCTTGAGCACATCATTTGGCGACGCGCTCGAGTATGCCCGACGCATCATCAACGTTGCCGAGTATGAAACCTCAGGCACCATCGAGGGTTGGCTAATCGAGGGTTAGACCTGCGAGCAGCAAACAATTAAGTTCCGAAAAGAAAAGAGAACCAAATGGCATTTGTCTGCAGCGCAACCTGGGTTGCTAAAGATGGAGAGGCGCACAAAGTTGCAGAGGCCCTTCAGCATCTCTCACCGGCATCTCGCACTGAAGAAGGCAATATTTACTACCAGGCTTATCAAGACCCAGCTGAGCCGAACACCTTCCGCATTTTCGAAGTGTACCGAGACGAGGCCGCCTTCAAGGCGCACGCAGAATACGACCACTTTAAAGAGTGGGCACTTGGTCAGGCCATCCCAGCTCTAGAGGTACGTCAACGCGACTTCTTCGAAACACTCGATTTCTAAGGGTAAAACATGAAGATTGCCCGCTACTTTGACAACGGTTTTTCGCACCTAGCAATTGTTAGACATGGCCGCTTGCTCGATTTGCCGCCAAAGCTTTCGATCTACGACATTTTGTCGATGCCAATTGCCGAGCGAAACATTATTGAGCAGCAGGCGGGCCGACAGATGAACGCCCCGATTGAAAACTATCGATTGCTACCACCGATCGATCCGACGGCACTTCGTGATTTTGTGACTTTCGAGAAGCATATTTCTGGGATGAAAAAGGGTGAACCTGGCAACGGTTCAATTCCTGAACAGTGGTATGACGCTCCGGTTTACATCTACATGAACCCACACGTAACTTACGGGCCCAATGATGTCATCCCTATGCCGCCCCACACACAGGCACTCGATTACGAATTAGAGGTCGCAGCAATCATCCTCAATAAAGCTAGCGATGTTTCTTTGGAAGAGGCCGGCAGCTACATCGCCGGATACTGCATTTTGAATGACTGGTCGGCGCGCGATATTCAGGGACATGAAATGCGTGTTGGTCTAGGCCCGTCGAAGGGCAAAGATTTCGCGAACACCCTTGGCCCATGGCTGACTACTCCAGACGAGTTAGAGCAGTATCGAGACGGTGACCGTTATGACCTCGAGATGACTGTTTCAATCAACGGTGTTCAGATGGGTACTGATTCCTTGAAAAACATGTCTTGGAGTTTTGAAGAGCTCTTGGTTCACGCATCCAGAGCATCGGTGGTGGGTCGAGGAGATGTGCTTGCCTCAGGAACCTCGAGTGGCGGATCACTGTCAGAGATTTGGAGCCGCACCGGTGTGCGCGAGCCAAAGCCGCTACAGGTTGGCGATGTGGTCGAAATGACCGTGACCGGGTTAGGTACAATTCGAAATGTGATCGGTGAAGTTCGTTCACCGGGCCACCAGGTCGGCAAAGCGCGTCGAACCTATAGCGAGGAAGAACTTTGAGCAAAACAGTAAAAACCTACAATCCAGCAACCGGCGAACTAATCGCCGAACATTTGGCATTTACTGAAGAGCAACTTGAAGAGGTTCTGGCCAACACCCACAAGGCGCATAAAGAGTGGCGCAAATCTTCTATCGAAACTCGTCAGGCTGCGCTTCGCAAGCTTGGTCAGATACTGCGCGATGAAGTCGAAATACACGCCTCACTTATAAGCCGCGAGATGGGGAAACCAATCACCGAGGCTCGCGGCGAGGTGCTCAAGTGCGCTACCACCTGCGACTATTACGCCGATCGCTTACCTGAGTTTTTAGAAACCAAGCAAATCAAAACCGAATCGGTTGACTCGTTTGTAAAGTACGACCCAATCGGCGTGGTCTTGGCAGTTATGCCATGGAACTTTCCCTACTGGCAGGTAATTCGTTTTGCTGCACCAACTCTGGCAGCCGGCAACGGTGGCTTGCTAAAGCACGCCTCGAACGTAACCGGTTCGGCATTAGCAATCGCCGATGCTATTGAACGTGCAGGTTTCCCAAAGCACCTATTCGCCACTTTGGTAATCGCTGAACACTCGTGGGTTGACCGCATTATTGCCGACGACAGAGTCGCTGCCGTAACCCTTACCGGAAGTGAAAAAGCCGGAGCATCAGTGGCCGAGTCAGCTGGTCGCGCTCTAAAGAAAACAGTTCTTGAATTGGGTGGATCAGATCCGTTTGTGGTTTTGGCCGACGCCGATGTCGCTGCGATCACACCAACCGCCGTGAAAGCACGATTCATCAACACTGGCCAGAGCTGCTTGTGTGCCAAGCGGTTCATTGTTGAGGGTGAAGTCATCGAAGACTTTGAGGCTCGAGTGGGGGCTGCGGTTGCCGCCCTTAAGGTTGGCGACCCGCTAGACGACTCAACTCAGATTGGCCCCCTGGCGAAGAAACAGTTTGTCGATGACATCGACTCTCAGGTTCAGCGTTCATTGGCGATGGGTGCACGTCTGGTAACAGGTGGACACCGCATCGATCGGCCAGGAAATTACTACGCGCCCACCGTGCTTGCCGATGTAACACCTGAGATGCCGGTGTTTCGCGAGGAAACCTTTGGTCCGGTGCTTGCCCTGGTAAAGGCTGACAGCCCAACCGACGCTATTGCTTTGGCTAATGATTCGGTTTACGGTTTGGCGGCTAGCATCTGGACATCCGACAATAATCGAGGCCTCGAGCTAGGTGGCGAAATCGAGTCTGGTGCCTTGTTTGTCAACCAGATGGTTGCCTCTGACCCACGCTTACCTTTCGGTGGTGTAAAGCTCAGCGGTTACGGCCGTGAACTTTCGGTCGAGGGTATGCGTGAGTTCATGAACGCTCGTACCGTCGTGGTCAACAACATGCCTCGCAGCTAACAGCTGAAAGTCACGAATCACTCTGCGAAAACTTCGCATTCAATTTGCTATCTGGGCAACCTACAATTAGAGGCAATGACCGATCTGCGAAAAATTGACGTGAACCTAATTGTGGTTCTTGACGCAATTCTCAACGAACTCAACCTCACCCGAGCCGGTGAGGCCGTTGGAATGTCACAGCCTGCAGTATCTGGTGCTCTCGCACGCCTTCGCCAGCAGTTCGATGATCCGCTATTGGTGCGTAACGGCCGCAGTTTTGAATTGACCGAAGCAGCCCAGGCGATGAAGCCGCTGGTGAATGAGGCAATGATCGAAATTCAGCGCACTTACGATTTGCTTCCTACCTTCGACCCTGCAACCAGCACGAGAACCTTCCACATCGGAGCGACAGATTATCTGCTGTCGCAAATGACTAGCCCGCTACTGAGTCTGCTCGAAACTGAGGCTCCACACGTCGACATTGACTTCAATGTGCTGCCACTTGATCTGGATGTAAGCCTGATTGATCTGCTTCGACGCGATGTATTGATTGCAAGTGCCACTTTGGGAATTCCGGGTAAACGACAGTCGCTGTTCTCAGACAGCTTTGTGGGTATCGCTCGCAAGGGTAACCCGCTTGTGAAAAATGGCTCAATCGACGCCGGAACACTCAATCAAGCCGAACTGGTGCAGATGATTCTGGGTGGTTCTGGGCTTAACCAAATAGATCTTGGTTTGGCCCAAGCGGGGATAACCCCGAAGACTTCAATTTCTGTGCGCAGTGTGATGACCATCCCATTTCTGGTTACTGGAACCGACCTGATTGGCTGGGTACCTGAAAAACTTGCGCTTCAATATCGAGAGCCGCTCGATTTGGAGATTATTGAGACGCCGATACAACGTTCAGCTCTAATCGAGTCGGTGCATTGGCATCCATCGAAGTCTTCAGATCCAGCAATTGCGTGGTTGGTCTCGATGCTGAGAAAAGCAGCTGAAATTCTAGAAACCGACTAGCGTTGCCAGCTTCTCACTAGCGCTCAAGCACTACAGCGAGACCTTGGCCCACACCAATACAGATTGTTGCCACGCCGATTCCGCCACCTTTGGCTTCAAGTTTGCGAGCCAACTGACCGACGATGCGCGCACCAGACGCACCCAGAGGGTGGCCAATCGCAATCGCTCCGCCGTCAACATTTAGTTTTGCCGGATCAAGGTCTTTCCAGAGACGCAAGCAGGCAAGGGTTTGTGCTGCAAAAGCCTCGTTGAGTTCGACAAAATCAACTTGTGACCAGCTGTAACCAGCCTGCTCGAGTGCTCGGTTCGCGGCCTCAACCGGTGCGATCCCAAAAATATTTGGATCATTTGCGGCAACCGCCCGCGAGGCAATTCGCGCCAGCGGAGCGCCCAGGCCAGCCTTTGCAGCAGAGATTTCGTCGGCGATAATCAGCGCAGCTGCACCATCGCTGAGTGGGCTTGAGTTACCTGCGGTAACCGATCCGTTTTCGCGGAATGCTGGCTTCAAGCCGGCCAGTGAATCAAGGTTGGCATCTGCTCTTAGATTTTCGTCTTTGCTGAAATCTCCGACCGAAATGATTTGGTTTTCAAACTGACCGTTGGCCCAGGCCGCTGCCGCTTTCTGATGGCTACGAACGGCAAACTCGTCTTGCTCATCGCGCGAAATCTCGAAACGGTCGGCCAAAATTTCTGCCGTCTCGCCAAGCGATACTGTCCAGCGCTTGTCCATTTTTGGGTTGACCATGCGCCAACCCAGGGTGGTCGAATGCAAGGTTTCATTGCCAGCTGGAAAACCTTTGGCGTTCTTCAGTAGCACCCAAGGTGCGCGAGTCATTGATTCAACTCCGCCAGCGATGGTCAGGTGTGCATCGCCCGCTGCAATTGCACGGCTAGCCTGAATAACTGCTTCCATGCCACTTCCGCAAAGACGGTTTAGCGTGACGCCAGAAACTGAGGTTGGAAATCCGGCCAATAGAGCCGCCATGCGCGCGACATTTCGGTTGTCTTCACCAGCAGCGTTGGCATCGCCAAAATAAATGTCGTCTAGCTCACCTGGGTCGAGACCAGGGTTGCGTTTGGAAATCTCGCCGACGACCAAGGCAGCAAGGTCGTCTGGTCGAACATCTGCAAGGGCTTTTCCGTAGCGCCCAAAAGGAGTGCGAACGTAGTCGTAAATAAAACTTTGATTTGACATGGTCTACTCCAATTCAAGGGCAAAATCTAGCCCCGTCAGATTTTGAAGAGATTCGAGGCTCGCTTCTCCAAACAATTTTCGCACCAAAACACCTCGTGCTTTATCGATTTCAAACACCGCCTGCTCGGTGTAAATGCGTGAAACACAGCCGATTCCGGTAATCGGGTAAGTAAGTTCTTTCACCAACTTTGACTCGCCCTTTTTGGTTGTTAGTTCCATGATGATGAAAATTCGCTTGGCACCGGTGGCAAGATCCATAGCGCCACCAACAGCGGGGATGGCATCTGGCGCACCGGTGTGCCAGTTGGCTAGGTCGCCGGTTTCAGAGACCTGAAAAGCCCCCAAGACGGCAATGTCAAGGTGTCCGCCACGCATCATTGCGAACGAGTCAGCATGGTGAAAATAGCTTGAGCCCGGCATTTGAATTACCGGAATTTTTCCGGCGTTTATTAGGTCTGGGTCGATTTCTTGGCCCACTGCCTCGCGGCCCATCACCAACATTCCGTTTTCGGTGTGCAGAATGACCTCTTGCTCGGGCTTCAAAAAATTGCTCACCAGGGTCGGAATTCCGATGCCCAGGTTGACCACGCTGCCGGTTGGAATATCAGCAGCGACTAACTCAGCTAGCTGTTCGCGGGTTTTGAATTCACTCATTTCGACACCAAACTAACTGCGTTGGCAATCGGCACAATACGTTGCACAAAGATGCCGGGGGTAACAATTACCTCAGGGTCGAGTGAGCCGGTGGGCAAAATTTCTGAGACCTGAGCAATTGTGGTTTTTGCCGCAGTGGCCATGATTGGGCCAAAGTTTCTGGCAGTTTTTCGGTAGACCAGATTGCCCATCTCGTCGGCTTTATAGGCCTTGATGAGAGCAAAATCGGCGTGAATCGGATACTCAAGCACATAGTTGCGTCCGTTAATTTCACGGGTTTCTTTACCTTCGGCCAATAAAGTCCCAAAGCCGGTTGGCGTGAAGAAAGCGCCGATGCCGGCACCGGCAGCCCGAATTCGTTCGGCCAAATTTCCCTGTGGAACGACTTCGAGTTCGATTTTTCCGGCTCGGTAGGCAGCATCAAAATGGTGTGAGTCGACCTGGCGCGGAAAAGAACAGAGGATGCGCTTTACGCATCCTGCTTCAATCAGCAAGGCCAAACCTGCGTCACCGTTTCCGGCATTATTCGCCACGATGGTGAGGTCTTTTGGTTTCTTCCTAAGCAATGCATCGATTAGTTCAACCGGTTGCCCGGCCAAACCGAAACCACCGATCATGATGGTTGCGCCGTCGCCGATATCGGCAACCGCGGCATCAGCGGATTCGTATTTTTTAGTGCTCAAAATTCAAAACCTAAAGTGATTCTTGATATAGCGGTTCAATGCCGTAAGCCTGAGCCAGGCGATCAATCTTCTGGGCTCTGGCCAAGCGAGGCAGGTCGGAGCCGTCGTTAATGACGCGGCCGCGAGCCTCGAAGTCGGCCATAAAGCGCTGTGCCCAAATGACGTCAGAGTTGGTTGGGCAGATGGTTTCGTTGATCACTGGAATCTGGTCTACCTGAAGACATAGTTTTCCGGTTAGGCCCAGTGAGACCGACAGCTCAGATTGCTGACGCAAAATTCCGTGGCTCATACCAACTGTGGGGCCGTCGATGGGGCCCGGTAGACCACCAATTCGGCTTGCAGTAACGAGGCGTGAGCGAGGGTATGCCATGGCTAGGTCGTCAGCCGAGGCACCGGTGTCTCGACGGTAATCGCCACTGCCGAAAGCTAGTCGAAAGGCACCTTTCGCAGATGCAATAAGTCGCGCGTCTTCGATGCCGAGTGCCGACTCGACTAAAGCGATGACTGGCTTCTCACCACCGAGAGCATCGTAAGTTTCTGTCACGCTGGCGGCATCTTCGGTTTTGGCGAGCATCACGCCGCGAAGGTTTTTGATGCCGCGCAGTCTCTCTAAATCTTGAGCCCAAAACTCGGTGGTGCGGTCGTTGATTCTCACCCAAGCGCTGCCGCCTCGCTCTAGCCATTTGGCCACATTTTCAAGAGCAGCAGGTTTATTCTTCGGGTCTACCGCATCTTCGACATCAAGGATGATTTGATCGGCGAGTGAGCGCTCAGCGCGGTCGAAAGATTCGTGGTGTGCGCCGTTTACCAAGAGCCAAGACCTAGAAATGTCTGCCGGTACGTTGCGTTTGTTGGTCATTTGTGTCGCCGTTCTACTTTGAACCTCTGCTTATTCTGGCAGTTGAAAGCAAGGCGCGGCTATCAGTGCCGGTCATTGCAGTAATTGATTGGCCGAGCTTTTGCACTCAGTGGCAAATCAGATTGACAGTAGAGAAGTGAAACCGTCGGTTGCAGCAATACTGCCGTCGGCTGCAACCAATAGGGCTTCGAGTTGCGGTTGTTTGTTTAACATTCGCAGAGCGTCAAAACCTGCAGCCATAGCTGCCGTAGCCCAAACATCTGCTCGCACGAGGTTGTCGCTAATCACCGAAACCTGGATGAGCTCTGGGTTTGAAGCTTTTTCGGCAGCCATCGGGTTCCAAATGTGTAACCCACGCTCGGCATAACCTGAAGTCGCGAGGGAATTGAATTCACTGTTTTTCAAGTCGACCACGGTGAGCACTCCAGCGTCTGGGTTGGCAATCGAGGTTGGTTTGTGAATACCAATCCGCCAACTCATATCTGCCGAACAACCAGGAGAAATGTAAATGTCGCCGCCGGCATTCATGGTGAAATCGGTCTGGCCGGCCGCCTCCAGAACGGCCACGGCATTTTGCGCCGCCCAAGTTTTTACCAAGCCGGAAGGGTCAAAGGTGTGCTCGGGCGTGAAGGCTGAAAAGTATCCGCCGGTTATTTTTTCCCAAGACTCACACTCATCCCAAATTTTTGAGACCACCGGAGGTAATTCCGCTACCGACGTATCACCTCGGCGAAGTTGGCTCAGCGGAGAGTCGGTTTTGTATAGGGAAAAGATTTCATCAGCTTCGTGCAACAGCGCCCAGGCTTGGGCAAGCAGGGCATCAAGTTCGGCACCGGCAAGCTGGGTCTTACCCCTTAGTTGAAAGGCGGTGCCCATGCACAACTCGGTGCGTTCAAATTCTCTAAAATTTGGCAAGCGCTGAATCCAGGGCGGCGCGGAATGCTTCAGTGGTGTAGGTGGCACCTGATAAATTGCCAAAGCTGGTGCCCTGGGCGCTAAGTGCGAGTTGCACCAGTTCACCAGGGGCCGAAGCCCACTCGCGACCCTTGGTGCTGGCCTGAATCAGATTGATCGACGAAATACTGTTTCCAGACTTCACCACTTCAAGTTGAATCGTGCCGTACTTGTATCGGATGGCGTCACCAGTTTGCCTGCCCCCGTTCGAGGCGCTCTTGGTTGCCGTTGCACTTGGTGACGGAGCAGCCGCTTCAGTGGTGGCTGGCGGGGCAGTTTTCGACGATGCGCTTGCGGAACTGGTTTTGGTCGCACCGGAGGTAGTGGTTTGCGACTGACTTGCAGTTGATTCGGCAGCGGCGTTGGCCGAAAGGTTCTCAGCGGTTGGCTGAGTTTGAGGCATTGACTGCGGGGTTGCCGAGTTGGTATCAGCTGCGCTGGCATTTAGTGAAACGCTGGTTACACCCGTTGCACCGAATTGGTATGAACCGGCCAATATGCCAAGTGACACCAGCCCCACTGTCGCTTTAGTTGCACTTCTCACCAGGCGTACTCCTCTGCGTGAATTTGATCTTCGGGGGTTCCGGCGCGGCGAAGCGAGCGAATAACCGACTCGGTCCAGGCCTGCGGGCCGCATACGTATACGTCTGAATCAGAAACCCAGGGTGCCATCATGGTGAGTCTGGCCTGATCGGGTAGCCCCTGCAAATCGGCATTTAGCCACGAATCACTTCTGCCTCTTGGCCCAGCGACCACATGCAGTTGCATCGATCGCCGACTTGCAATCTCTCTGATTTCATCGAGCAGGGCGGCATCCGCTTCATTTCTTACTCGGTAAATTATGGTCACGTCGCCGGGGCGAGCCGCCATTGACTCGGCTAGGGAGCGAACCGGTGGAATACCGATACCCGATGCGATCAAAACAACTTTTTCTTTGGTGCGACGCGCTTCGGTAAACACCCCATAGGGCCCCTCAAGCAAAACTCGAGTGCCCGGTTTTGCGCCCATCAGCAGGGCTGTGTCATCGCCTCGATTACCGATCGTGAACCTGATGAACGAGTCATTAGGCGCCGCTGAAATTGAAAAAGGATGCGGGCGCCACCACTGTTTCCAGGTGAGTAGGCGAAGCATATAAAACTGCCCCGACTGACCGCCCATTCGACTGACATTTTTACCCGTCAGGTAAATGGAAACCGAATCGCTGGCAGCACTTTCGACGTGGGCAATTTTTAGCGAGCTGCGATAAGCCTTGATTAGCGGAACCAACACTCGGTACCAAATTATGTTTACAGCAACAAACACGTATAGGGAGATCCAAAAGACGGTAGCGACCGGTTTGCCGGCTACGTCACTTCCCGCGCTGAAAACGTGAGGGACTGCCGCCAGAACCGCGGCATAGCTAAGCAGGTGCACAATGAACCAGGCTTCGTAGCTCAGCTTTTTACGGGCGATGTTAAGCGAGGTGACAACAACTGCGATCATCAGTACCAGGCTGGTAAACGCCAGCAGCATGTCAGGGACTTCGAATACCAACCAAATAAAGGTCGCCCAAATGCTCTCGGCATTTGAAATGGTGAACTCGGCCAGTGAGGCAACAAAGTGGGCTACCACTAGATAGAGGATGGGTTTGCCGAGTCGCTTGTGTGCAACGGTGGCCTTGTCGTGGCCATAAAACTTATCGATCCAGGGCACCCTCGCCACCAGCAGCATGTGAATCAGCAGCAGGTCGGTGCCCACTAGAGCGGTTAGTCGGCTAAGGGCGTTCATGCCGGTTGCCCAATCGACAACCTGAGCGGCACCGCCGTCGACAAAAAACATCACCACGACTGCCAAAACGGTGGTCCAGGCAATAGTTTCGATCGTGTCTTGAGCTCGTTTTAACCGTTGAGCTTTTCCAGCGCCAATGCGTAATTGCTTGGTCGGTTCGACCAGTGTTAGTTCTTTGGTTGGCAAGCTCACCAGGTCAGTTTGTTGACAAAGTCTGGAAGTTATCTGAGAACCGCCCGCAATAAGCCTGAGCATTTATGCCAGGTTAATTGTTCCGATTTCGACTCACCACTGAAATAACCTCGCAACAATCCGCCCCTAATTTCTCATCATGGGTGATTTATTCGATAGCTACAAAATGCCGACTTTGCCCGCAAACGCCAAAGTTGGGGCCAGGGCAGCATTCGATGAGATGTTTGCAGCGGCCGAGAAGCCTCGCCTCGGCTACAAAAAAATCCACGAAGCCCTGGCAAAAATGACGCAGGATGAGTTGCGCGGGCGCACCAACGCGCTAGCTGACTCTTACTTGGCCCAAGGAGTCACCTTTGATTTCGCTGGTGAAGAGCGACCATTTCCACTCGATGCCGTTCCACGTGTCATCGAGAAAAATGAATGGAACGTTCTCGAGGCCGGAATCAAGCAGCGAGTAACAGTATTAGAGGCATTTCTTGCAGATATCTACGGCCCGCAAAATGCAATTCGTGATGGGGTCATTCCCGCCTCGTTGGTAGCGTCTTCGGCTCACTTTCATCGACAGGCAAGCGGCATCGATCCCGCCAATGGCGTGCGAATTCAGGTCTCCGGCATCGATTTAGTTCGAGATGAGGGCGGTCAGTGGCGAGTGCTCGAAGATAACGTGCGAGTTCCATCGGGCGTTTCGTATGTAATTTCTAACCGGCGCGTAATGGCTCAAACTTTGCCTGAGCTATTTCAACAAATGCGAATACAGCCGGTGGCTGAGTATCCGAATCGACTATTAGCTGCGTTGCGGGCTAGCGCACCAGCCGGTGTCGATGATCCCGTGGTTGTGGTGCTAACCCCAGGTGTTTATAACAGTGCCTATTTTGAACACACGCTGTTGGCTCGACTAATGGGTATCGAATTGGTTGAGGGTCGTGATTTGTTCTGTGCAGGTGGCAAAGTGTTCATGCGCACAACCGCTGGCGCTCGCCGAGTAGATGTAATTTATCGACGAGTTGACGACGAATTTCTAGATCCTCTAGCCTTTCGCGCTGATTCAGTGCTGGGCCCACCTGGGCTAATCACTGCAGCGAGACTTGGCAATGTGACTCTTGCCAATGCCGTCGGAAATGGCGTTGCCGACGACAAGTTGGTCTACACCTACCTGCCCGACTTGACGCGTTACTACCTCGGCGAAGACGCCATTATTTCCAATGTTGATACTTGGCGGCTAGAAGAGAAAGACAGCTTAGAGCTAGTGCTAGACCGGCTTGATGAGCTGGTCGTCAAACCAGTAGATGGATCTGGCGGAAAGGGGCTGGTGGTTGGGCCCCGTGCATCGAAGAAAGAATTGGACGATCTTCGGAAAAAATTACTAAAGGATCCGCGCGGTTGGATTGCTCAACCGGTGGTTCAGCTTTCTACCATCCCAACCTTGGTGGATGCCGGCCTGAGGCCTAGGCACGCAGACCTTAGGCCCTTCGCTGTAAACGACGGCAACGAGGTCTGGGTTCTTCCGGGTGGGCTTACTAGGGTCGCCCTTCCAGAGGGCGAGTTGGTTGTCAACTCTTCCCAGGGCGGCGGGTCAAAAGACACTTGGGTGGTCGGGGCCGATGGTTCCGCTCCAAGACCCAGACTTGCGACTAACTCGGCCGTTTCTTCGATAGTGGCAGGCCAAACTTCTGCCGACTCAGGCTTCGGAAACCAACTACATGACAATTCGGGTGTCGGTTTCAAAATTCAACAGGAACAGCAGCAGCAGAGTTCTGGAGGCGCAAACACAAATGCTTAGTCGAATCGCTGAATCACTTTTTTGGATTGGTCGCTACGTAGAGCGAGCCGACGGGACTGCCAGATTGCTCGACGTGCATCTCCAGCTGCTGCTTGAAGACCCCTGGGTAGATGAAGACACCGCGTGCAGATCTCTGCTACAGGTAATCGGTAGTGGCTCCTACTTCCCACATCAGCTAACCCGGCAAGACTTACTTACTACCTTGACCGTAGATCGCAGTGAACCGAGTTCAATTGCATCGTCGCTAACCTCAGCTCGCGAGAATGCAAGACGGGTTAGAGAAATTGTTTCGACCGAACTATGGGAGTGCTTGAACACCACGCGTTCCCGAATGCCGCGAAAAGTTTCGATCGAGCGCGCTCACGATTTTTTCGGGTGGGTGAGAGAGCGCACAGCCCTATCGGTTGGAATTGTCGAAAGTTCTACTTCCAGAGATGAGGCCTGGACCTTCTTCACCTTGGGTCGTTCATTAGAACGTGTAGACATGACTGCGCGTCTGCTGGCTACTTCTGAATTAACCGAGGCGAGTGGCCCCAGCTGGACCACCATTCTCAGAAGTTGCGGCGCATATGAGGCCTATTTGCGAACTTATCGCGGAGTGCCATCTGCGGTTAACGCAGCAGAATTTCTTTTGCTAGACCGCATTTTTCCAAGGTCGGTGATATTCGCTTTAGCCAGGGCAGAAAGATGCTTATCTGAACTGGCACCCTCCTCTGAAAGAGTTGGCGTTAGCGACCAAGCTTCAAGGCAACTTGGGCAACTAAAAAATAATCTCGAGTACCGATCTGCACCCGACATTTTGACCAACTTGACTGCAGAAATGATTCAACTGCAAAACGGGGTCAGCGAGGTTTCAGAATCAATTCGCGCGCGCTATTTCCCGGTCAACGTTTTGCCAACTTGGATTGGTGAGGTGTCATGAGCAGATACCGAGTAACTCATAAGACCGGGTTTAAGTATTCGGGGTCAGTAGTGGCCTCTTATAACGAGGCCAGGATGCTGCCTGCGCGTGATGACGGTCAGTTGGTCTTTCAGTCTCGTCTAGAAATTCGACCTCACACCGCCAGCCATGAATATCAAGATTTTTTCAACACCCGAACTGTAATGTTCGAAGTTCTTGAACCGCACGAAGAGCTGCAGATAATTTCGCACTCATCCGTTGAGATTCGGGCTAGCAGAACTGTTGTTTCCAACCACAGTTGGGAACAAATTGAAACGGCTGTTCCCGGCTCATTAGTGCTCACCGATGCGCTGATGCAGACGAGAAGAACCCAACCGCCAGCAGATTTAGTTAAGTTTGCACGGAAAATAAAGACAGCTAATTCGCCATCTGAAACCGCTTTAGCGGTGTGTAAAAAAGTATTTGAGTCAATGACCTATAAACACGGCGTAACCGGAGTGAACTCTGTTGCCACTGAAGCCTGGGGTTCGAAAATTGGCGTATGCCAAGATTTCACGCACGTAGTTATTGGGGTGCTGAGGGCAGTAGGCCTTCCGGCCCGTTACGTCAGCGGGTATCTTCACCCCAAGAAAAACCCGGTATTGGGTGAAACCGTAGTCGGTGAATCGCACGCCTGGGTTGAATGGTGGGCCGGAGATTGGGTTGCCTACGACCCAACCAATGACAATGAGGTCATTGACCGGCACATCGTAGTTGGCCGTGGGCGAGACTACGACGATGTTGCCCCACTTAGGGGTGTTTATGCAGGCAGCGTGACAAGTGAGTTATTTGTCTCGGTCGAGATTACAAAAGAGGCTTAGTCGCATTAGTCTGGGGCTATGACCGCACTTCCGTTGATTCGAGAATTCAAAGATGGATACGGGGTTGAGGTCACTTATTACGAGTGGCCGGTTTCGAAGCCCAAGGGCGTTGCCCTGATTCAACATGGTTTGGGGGACCACGCCCGACGCTACGACCACCTCGCGCTGGCGCTAAACCGCGCGGGATACTCGGTGTACGCCGATGATCACCGTGGCCACGGTATTACCGGCCGCAAAATGGTGGCCTCCGGCCTAACCAAACGGCTGGGTAATCTTGGCCCTGGGGGAATGAAAGCGGTTTTCAATAACGCCATCGCACTTCGTGATTTGGCCGCCGCCGAAAATGCAAACCTGCCGATTGTGCTCATCGGCCACAGCTGGGGTTCGATGATCGCTCAACGCATCCTCGATTTTGCCGCCCATAAATTTGACGCGGTGGCCCTCACCGGGTCGACCCTTCTGCTGCCCGGTATTTTGCCAACCGGCGGTTTCAACAAAAAATTTGCTCGGGCAGCGGCCCAAAATGGTCACGTTTCAAGCGGATGGGATTGGCTCAGTCGCGACCCGCAGGTTGGTATCGCCATGAAAAACGATCCGGCCAGTTTTCCTGAGACCGCGATGCAGGTTTTTGGTGCGGCTAACGCGCTAAAGCTATTGGGAACACCCAAGCGCGGCATTCCAGAAAACCTACCCATTCGCCTGATTGCCGGATCGGCTGATCCGCTGGGCGGAGAGCGTGGAAACCTAATGCTGGCCAAGGCATTTTTGCGAGCCGGTGCGAGGGAAGTTTCGACGGTGATTTATGACGGTGCCAGGCACGAAGTTTTCAACGAAACCAACCAGGATGAAATCATCGCCGATTTAATCGGTTGGCTAGAAGAGGCAGTTAGCTAAGTCGAACGCGAGGCAGTCGGCAGGCTGCGGCAGCCTCCTCTAGCGGAATGCCGAGCAGGTCATGAGTCTCAGGGTGCAGCTGCATGTAACGCACCACGTAAGAACAAACTGGCACAACTTTGATGTCTCCCAGGTCGCCCTTTCGAACTCCATCGAAGCTTTCGCGCATCAAAATTGCCGCAAGGTTCTGGCCGCGCAGTGCCGGGGTGACCTCGGTGTGCACAAAGTAAGCCTTGCCATCTCGAATCTCATAGTCGGCCAAACCCACCTGATTGCCATCGAGAAATAGGTCGTAGCGAGACTCGGCAGGGTTGTGTGCAACGGTAATTTGCTGTTCGCCGCTTGCCATGCTGTTAATCTCTTCCTGTGGCTGAAAACTTGTTGATTGCGGGAGATAACCTTCCGTTATTGAAGTCTATGTCAGATGAGTCCGTGCAACTTATCTACATAGATCCGCCCTTTAATACTGGGCGAGTGCAGCGCCGTGGCAATCAGGTAACTAGGCGCAGTGAAACCGGAAATCGGGTTGGGTTCAAGGGTCAGCGTTACGAGACCGTGCGCAGCACCGTGCTCAGTTACGATGATGAGTTTGCCGATTACTGGTCTTTTCTAGAGCCCAGACTCGAGCAAGCATGGCGTTTGTTGAACGACACCGGAACGCTTTATCTTCACCTCGATTACCGCGAAGCGCACTATGCCAAGGTTCTGCTTGACGCGCTTTTTGGTCGTGAATGTTTTTTGAATGAAATTATTTGGGCTTACGACTACGGTGCCAAGGCACAGAATCGCTGGCCCGCAAAACACGACACCATCCTGGTTTACGTGAAAAACCCTAAAACCTATTTCTTCAACAATGCCGAAGTTGACCGCGAGCCCTATATGGCTCCGGGTCTGGTTACACCTGAAAAACAAGCCGCCGGCAAATTACCGACCGACGTTTGGTGGCACACCATCGTTTCGCCAACCGGCAAAGAGAAGACCGGCTACCCAACCCAGAAACCGCTTGGCATTTTGCGAAGGGCAATTCAAGCCTCGTCGAAACCAGGTGATTTGGTCTTGGATTTCTTCGCCGGGTCTGGAACTACCGGCGCAGCGGCGGCCGAGCTTGGCCGCCGGTTCATCCTGATTGATAAAAACCCAGAATCAATTGCTGTGGTAGCTAAGCGGCTCGACGCCGCCGAGGTGAGCTACCGCTTGCAATCAAAATTAGGATCAGGCTCAGCAGAATAATCAAGGCCGTAATGGCCAGTGCCATCCCATAGTTTTGGCCACCCGGTCGCGAAATAAGCGCGTATAAAACAGTCGGCAGAGTTGCCTGATCGCCGTAAGCCAGTAACTGTGCGGCACCAAACTCTCCGATTGATGCAACCACGGTGTAAGAAATTGCAGTTCCAATAACCGAACGAACCATCTTGCTTTCGACCAGCCACCAGGTTTGTCTTGGCGTGGCCCCGTCGATGGCAGCGGCCTCTCGGGCTTCCTTTCCGATAGCAACCAGAGCTGGGTACACAATTCGAATCACCAGCGGGATCGCCATAAGTGCTTGCACCAGCGGCACCACAACCCAACTGTCACGAATGGGCAATATTCCACTGCCAAAAGTGATCAAATAGCCGAATCCGAGAACCACTGAAGAGATGCCCACCGGAAGTAAAAACAGCACGTCGAGGAAACCCTGCCACCAGCGTCTTTGATCAACGCGGGTCTTAGCGCTTTGATGCGATAGCAGGTAAGAAATTAATAAGCCCAGACCTATCGCTAGCGATGCCGAAATAATCAAGTTGCGAAGGGTGTTGGTGGCAGCGGCCACAACCGAGATATTCAGTAGCTCGCGCTCTCCCTGCCCGCTGAGATTGGCAAAGTTTTGCAGCGAAAATTGCCCGTCCACCATAAAGGCTTGCACCAGAAGAGTGGCAATTGGAATCGAAATTAGTCCAACTGAGATAGCCAGGGTGATGGTGGTTGCAGGCAAGTCTCGCAAATCAAGTCTTTGCTTTGGAGCAGTCTCTGATTCGGTCTCGAATGATGCAGCTCCGTGGCTGATTTTTTCACTAAACACAAATGCCGCCACCGTTAGCACGGTCTGAAAAATCGCTAACGCACTTGCACTTTCTAGGTCGAGAAATTGAGTCGCGGCTATTGCAATTTCGGTTTCAATCGAATGAACCAAGCCGTTTCCCAGAACCAAAATGATGCCAAAGCTGGCGCTGCAGTATAGAAAAATTAGAGCGGCAGCTGAAACCAGAGCTGGCTTGAGTTGAGGTAGTGAAATTGCAATTAGGGTTCGCAAGCGACCGGCACCAGCCAGCGCGGCGGCCTCTTCTGTTTCTGGGTCGAGGCTCAACCAAACAGACCCGATCGCACGAACTGCTATTGAGTAGTTGATGAAGACGTGGGCGGCGATAATCCAGTAGTGATTATTGCTGGCTAGTGGTTCGAAGTGGAAACTTCGCTGATTGGTGAAAATTACCGCGACGATGATCCCGGGTAGCACCATCGGCACGGTAATTATTGCTCTGAGCAACTTTCGGCCAACGAATTCTCTGCGGTACAGCACGTAGGCTCCGGGTATTCCGAGTACCAGGCAGAGCAGGGTTGATACCAGGGCTTGCCAAATTGTGAACCAAATTGCCTCGAGTGTTTTGGCTTCAACAAGCTCAGCCAAGAAATTTCCGGTTAGACCAATCGACC
Source organism: Actinomycetota bacterium (assembly GCA_041180285.1). Lineage (GTDB taxonomy): Bacteria > Actinomycetota > Actinomycetes > Actinomycetales > Microbacteriaceae > Rhodoluna. The sequence goes on along the minus strand of JBEGRV010000005.1, from coordinate 16,674 downwards.
CGATTTTGGCCATGGGCCAATAGAACAACACCGCAATAAATGCCAGCGGTGTTGCCCAGAGGACGAGGCTGGTTAGCCGAGAATATCTGACCATTGGGCCAGCCACTTCTCACGTTTGCCGTCGATGTCGAGTTTTTCACCGGTCACTGGGTTTGGGCTAACGGTTGCCCAGGTAGCCCAATCTTTAGGCAGAACAACATCAAGACGAATCGGATAAACGTACATGCTGGTCGGTAGAGCTAACTGAAAAGACTCTCCGAGCATGAATTCAATGAATTTACGAGCACCAGATTCGTTTTTACCGCCGCGCAAAATTCCGGCGGATTCAACCTGTCTGAAGCAACCATCCAGGATTGATGCGGTGCCACTCTCGCCGTTATCCCGAATTTCAAAAGCGGGCGATGAAGAATAACTGAGCACGATTGGGTAGGTGCCCTTGCCCGATGATCCTGAAAATTCAGTGAAGTAGGCATCTTCCCAGCTGGCTGCAACCTTCAAGTCGTTTGCCTTCAGTTGCTGCCAATACTGCTGCCAGCCGTTTTCGCCGTACCGATCGATTGTTGCCAATAAAAATGCGAGCCCAGGAGATGAAGTGTTTGGGTTTGAAACCACAGTTAGCCCGCGATATTTTGCCTCGGTTAGCTGAGCAATTTTGGTCGGTGCAGCTAGCCCTTTGGTCGCAAACCACGCTTTGTCGTAGTTGAAGCAAACGTCGCCATAGCTAATGTCGGCAAGGGCTCCATCGCCATAGTCGTAGTAGTCGTTGAAGATACCCGCGCTAATTGCACGTGAGGCAAAAGTGTTATCGATGCCGTAAACCATGTCTCCGATCGGCGCATCCTTGGTGAGAATCAACTTATTGGTGAGTGCGCCGGTGTCTCCAGCCTTCAGCTGCTTTACCGTTATGCCAGTTTCGGTTTTGAATTCGGCCAGTAGCTCATCGGTAAAAACCACCGAGTCGTGGGTCACAACGGTCAGTTCGGTTGGTGTTGGTTCGCTGCATCCGGTGATTGAAATGGATGCGATTGCGCCGGCTAAGCCCAGCGCGATTAGTTTCTTAATTTGCACTTTCGTGCCCTCCTGAAAACGACTAACGAATTGAGTGGGCACGGGTTAGAGGTCCTCCCTGCGCTGGCATTACCCAGATCAGGTTTGACGGTCGAAAACTACTTAGTTTTCCTCTCAGTCTGGTGTTACCAAACTCCCGTGTAGCTCTAGCCTAAGCGAATTTAGTGCGGTGCTGCTACTTCTGCGTTTTCTTCAGCAACGGCCTGGAAGCCCGAGGTCTTTTTGAGTTCAACTTCTTTGACGAAGAAGGAAATCACAAACGCAATTGCTGTGACTACCGCTGCGGTGTTGAACACGGTGACTGCCGATTCGGTGAATGCCACCAAAATTGGTCGAGCAATTTCTGGTGAAATTGTGTTCAAGAACGAAGAGTCGGTGTTGACCAAATCGGCCAGACCAGATGGGCCTGCCTCAGCCAAAATTGCGTTTTCCGGCAACTTCATGATGTCGGGGTTTGCCTGGATTACCGCGCCAATTTCGGCGGCGATTTTTTCTCCGCGATCTGCCAGTGCAGTAAACAGCATCGACAGGAACACTGCAACACCTACGGTTCCACCGATTTGTCTGAAGAAGGTGGTCGAAGCTGTGGCAACGCCGATGTTACGTGCAGCTACTGCGTTCTGTGCCGCAACGGTCAGAGTCTGGAAGAGTTGACCAAGGCCAAGTCCCATCAACAGCATTCCGCCGGCTAGCTGCCAGTAGGTCCAAGAGGCGGTCATTTGGCTCATGTAAACGTACGCGGAGGTAAGCAAACCGGTTCCAATAATGAGGAACATTTTGTATTTGCCGGTTCGGCTGGTGACCTGACCTGAAACGGTGGTCGCAATCATCATTCCGAGCACCATTGGCAACATCTGCAGACCTGCCTCAGTTGGGGTCGCGCCTTGGACAATTTGGAGCAACAGCGGCACAGTCATCATTCCGCCGAACATGCCAACGCCAACGATTACACCTAGCACTGTGCTGGTACTGAAGGTCGAAGACTTGAACAGGCTTAGTGGTAGCAGTGCGTCTTCGCCCATCTTTCGCTCGATGATGACGAACGACACAATTCCAACCACGCCAAGGGCGATTAGGCCAAGGGTTAGCGCCGAGGTCCAACCCCATTCGCGACCCTGCTCAGCGACCAGTAGAAATGGCACAACACCAAGGATGATCGTGACCGCACCCCACCAGTCAATCCGGCTCTTTCTTGGAGTGTGAGGAACATGTAGAAAGGCCACGACTGCCATCAGCGCCAAGATGCCGATGGGGAAGTTGATCAAGAAAACCCAACGCCATCCTTCGACAAATAAGAAGGAATCGATGTCTGCAAAAAGACCACCGACCAGTGGACCGATCACAGATGAGGTTCCGAAAACCGCAAGGAAAATTCCTTGGTAGCGAGCTCGCTCGCGGGGTGGAACCATGTCGGCAAGGATAGTCAGGGCCAGCGAGAACAATCCACCTGCACCTAGGCCCTGGAATGCACGCCAGCCAGCCAGCTCAAACATATTTCCGGCGAAACCGGCGCCTACCGAACCCGCAATAAAAATCGAAATTGCAGAGATGAATAGTCGACGACGACCGAAGATGTCTCCGAGTTTTCCGTAGATAGGTGTCGAAATAGTGGAGGTAATCAGGTACGCGGTGGTCGCCCAAGCTTGCAGTTCGAGACCCTTTAGGTCGTCGGCGATGGTGCGCATTGCACTGCCAACAACGTTCTGGTCTAGGGCTGAAAGGAACATTCCGGCCATTAGGCCGATAAGTACAAACTGAATTTGGCGTTTGGTCATTACGCCGGTTTTTGCCGATTCGGCGGCCGCAGCTTTACGCTCTGCACGTGCCATAGGGGAAATCTCAATCCTGAAAAGTAGTCTTTATCTGTGTTTCAGCCTAACTTGCAAAAAAAGAAAATCATTCCAATTTTGCTATCGACCCTTGCGATAGTGACCATTGGTTTCGCCCCGGCGGTAGCCGTCGACGAGCCTGGGTCATCAGAGACACCCAGCCCTACTGCAACCTCGACTCCGACTGAGACACCAACCCCGACAGCCACACCCTCACCGGAGGTAACAATTCCGGTAGAGGAGCCCATCTGGAATATTGATGCCGCTAAGTCGATACAGGTTGTTGTAAACAAAAAACGGCCGCTAAATCCGAAAACCTACGCGCCAGTTTTAGATAAGGCTTTGCCGTTGGCAAAGCCTGCCGCCGATGCCTATCGCAAGATAAAAACAGAAATTACCAACCAAAAATTAGGCACGCTCTGCTTGAACAGCGGTTACCGCAGTTTCAAAACCCAAACCGCAACGCATGCCTACCAGGTGGCTCGCGGCAAACAATTCGGCTACGACGGTGAAACGGTTGCGGCACGCCCCGGTTATTCAGAGCATCAAACCGGTTTAGCTGTAGATGTTTCGCTTACGTCGGTTGGTTGCAGCATCAATAAATTTGGGGCCACCAAGGCTTCATCCTGGTTGGCAAAAAATGCTTGGCAGTATGGATTCATTATTCGATACCCCAAGGGCAAAGAAAAAATTACCGGCTACATTCACGAGCCTTGGCACCTGCGTTTCGTAGGTGTTGAGTTGGCCACCGATATGCGAGCAAAAAAGATCGCCACGCTCGAAGAGTATTTCGAACTGCCAGCTGCAACCAAGTATTAGCTCAAGACCGAGTCGACCAGCGCCTTGGCCTCAACCTGCACCTCGCGCAGGTGAGCTTCACCCTTGAACGATTCACCATAAATTTTGTAGACATTTTCGGTGCCCGAAGGTCGAGCGGCAAACCATGCAGATTCGGTTTCAACCTTTAGCCCTCCAAGAGCTGCGCCATTGCCAGGAGCGTGAGTAAGAATTCCCGTGATTTTTTCACCGGCTAGAGTGCTGGCGCTAACCGCGTCGGCAGAGAGTTTTCCAAGTTTGGCCTTTTGATCAATGGTTGCCGGGGCATCAATTCGCTCGTAAGCGGGGGCGCCGTATTTGGCGGTCAGACGAGAGTAGTGTTCGCTCGGTGTCTTTCCGGTGACTGCCGTTATTTCGCTGGCTAACAAAGCCAAAATCAAACCATCTTTATCGGTTGACCAGGCTTTGCCATCTTTTCGCAAGAACGAAGCACCCGCAGACTCTTCACCACCGAAGCCAACCGAGCCGTCGATAAGGCCAGGCACAAACCACTTGAAACCAACCGGAACCTCAATTAGTTTTCGGCCCAGTTCGGCAACCACTCGGTTGATGATTGATGAGGAGACCATGGTTTTGCCAACCGCTGCATCAACTCTCCAATCTGGTCGGTTTTGAAAAAGGTAATCAATAGCCACCGCCAAAAAGTGGTTTGGGTTCATTAGCCCGGCATCTCTGGTTACGATTCCGTGGCGATCAGCATCCGCATCATTTCCAGTAGAAATGTCGAAGCGATCGCGACCGGCAATTAGCGAAGCCATCGAATAGGCCGAAGAGCAGTCCATTCGAATCTTCTCGTCCCAATCGAGGGTCATAAATCCAAATTGGAAATCTACCTCTGGGTTTACCACTTCAAGTTTTAGTGCGAAACGATCGCCAATCGCACCCCAGTAGTCAACCGAAGCACCGCCCATTGGGTCAGCCCCAATCTTTACGCCGGCGTCGCGAATCGCATCCATGTTTAGAACATCATTAAGTTGCGAGATGTAGTTCTCGCGAAAGTGGAATTTGGTTGCGTTTGGTTTAGCGCGTTTCACCTCACGCAGCCCGCCCAAAATAATTTCGTTTGCTCTGGCGGCAATCCAGTTGGTGGCATCGCTATCGGCTGGCCCACCGTGAGTGGGGTTGTACTTGAAGCCGCCGTCGGCAGGGGGATTGTGGCTCGGGGTAATCACCAAACCGTCGGCTAGCGATGGGTCGTCGAGCGCTTTGCCTTCGTTGTGGTTGATGATGGCAACTGAGACTGCGGGGGTGGGCACATAGCGGCCTTCGGCATCAACCATTGCAATGATTCCGTTGCCGGCAAGCACCTCGAGCGCGCTAATTTCTGCTGGCTCAGACAGTGCGTGAGTGTCTTTGCCGACGTAAATTGGGCCGTTGATGTTTTCTTTTCTACGGTATTCAACAATGGCCTGAGTGATGGCCAAAATGTGGTCTTCATTGAAGCTGCCGTTGAGTGAAGTGCCGCGGTGACCCGAGGTGCCGAAGGTTACTTTTTGCTCGGCGGTTGAAACATCAGGATGAATTTCAAAGTAAGCAGAAACCAATTTTGAAATGTCGGTTAGGTCAGATTGTTGGGCTTTTTGCCCTGCGCGCGCACTCATATCTTCATTCTGGCCGTTAACCTTTATCTATGTCACCTCAAGCGCGTAACAGTTCAGCAAAGAAGACCTACTCTTTTCTAGGCCCAGTAGGCACCTTTACCGAGCTTGCCCTAGCCCAGGTTGCAGAAGCTAAAGGCGCTAATCACCGCGCTGTTGCCAATGTTCAAGACGCAATTGACGATGTGGTAGCCGGCCGCGCATTTCGCGCAATCATTCCGGTTGAAAACTCGGTTGAGGGAGGCGTTTCTGCGACCTCTGATGCTCTTGCGGTTACCGACAAAATTCGCATTTACGGTGAATACCTGGTGCCGGTGACTTTTGATTTAGTTGCTCGTCCAGGAGTTGCGCTCAAGGATGTTCGAACCGTTGCAACTCATCCGGTGGCCTATGCGCAGACCAGACGTTGGCTGGCTGGAAACCTAAATAAGCACGAATACCTGCCGAGTACCTCAACCGCTGCCGCTGCAGCTGCCCTGTTGGAAAATGAGCAAGCTGATGCGGCCATCGCGGCTCCGACCATCACCAAACACTATGGTCTGAAGGTTTTGGCGAAGAACATTGGCGAAAATCGTCACGCACAGACTCGCTTCATCCAGATTGGGTTGGCTGGCAAACTGCCCGAGCCAACCGGCCGCGATAAAACATCGGTAATTGTTGAGTTGCCGAGTGACCGCCCAGGCGCCCTGCTTGAAATGCTTGAGCAGTTTGCGGCCCGCGGAGTTAACCTGTCTCGAATCGAGTCACGCCCGATTGGCGATCGACTTGGTCGATACCGATTCAACATAGACGCACAGGGTCACATTCAGGACGATGCGGTTTCAGAGGCGCTAATGGGTCTGCACCGGTTTAGCCCAAAGGTGAATTTCTTGGGTTCTTACCCACGCGCAGACAAGCAAAAATCAGTTCACGAGGGTAATAACTCAAACGCAGAGTTTTCTGATGCTGCATCCTGGCTCAAAGCGCTGAAGTCTGGTCGCTAGCTAGAGCCGCATTGTTATTGCGCGAGGGAGAACTTCAAATTCAACCTCGATGATTTCACCGTACGGGTCGCCATCCAACTGCATGTAAATCGGGGCCTGGGGGGTTACTCGAATTTTGGCTCCGCGAAAGTTTTCAAGGGTTTTCACATTGGCAGTTGCATCCAGTAGTTTGCGGCCGATGCGATTAGGTCGTACATAGCGATTGGCAAATGTAACTCGAGACCAGAAGTCGACCCATTCCCAGGCATACCGTGGTGCAATTGCTGCGACATCTAGTCGCCCGTCATCGAGTGAGGCATCTGGCATTAGCCCGATGCGACCCGGAAGCCATCCGGCATTGCCAACCAAAAGTGTTAGCACTCGCACCGATTTCGCTTCGCCGTTGTCGCAGGTCAGCGTCAACTTCGGATATTGAAGCGGTAAAGATTTGAAGCCGCCCTCAATGTAGGCAACCCAGCCGAACTTTCGCTTTTTCGCGGTGTCAGTGCGCTCCATAATTTTGGCGTCAAGGCCGACCCCGGCCATCACCGCAAAAATCTTTTCTTCTCGAGATTGGTCAGCACGAATAATTCGAGCTAAACCAAGATCCATCGGATGCCGATTTCCGGTGAGCGCTTGCATTACTGCGCTGTGCAGATTGTTCAGATCGAGGTTCAAATTACGAGCCAACACGTTACCGGTGCCGCTTGGCAAAATTCCCACCGTAACTTTGTCAGCCAGGCCTGCATTGGCAATGGCTTCTACTACTTCACGAACAGTTCCGTCGCCGCCAGAGATAAGTATGTGAGTTGCATTCTGTGCAATTGCCTGTAGCGCTTGAATTCCGCCATGGTCTTTTGCGGTAGTTCTAAGCCACAGGGTTGGCTCCCAACCGAGCGGCAAAGTTATGCCCTGAATAATGCCGGTGAGCTTTTTTCTGTCGACTCGACCGGGGTAATAAATCACCGCTGCGCGTTTGTTCCCCACATCCACAGCCTAACCGCGCCGCTGCAGGTAACCTAGAGGAGTGATTGACATCAACCTGCTTAGAACCAACCCCGAAGCGATTAAGGCTTCGCAGCGCGCCCGCCTAGCCGATGAATATCTGGTAGATCAGGCAGTTGCCGCTGACGCCGCATGGCGTAAGGCCACACAAGAGTTTGAGTCTTTGCGCGCCGAGCAGAACGCTTTTGGCAAGCAGGTAGCTTCGGCCCCTAAAGAAGAAAAGCAGGCCCTGGTTGCACAGGCTCAAGAGTTAGCCGCTCGAGTAAAAACAGCTGACGTTGCTGCAGGCGAGGCATCGGCTGCGCTAGAAGCCATCCTCTGGAAAATTGAAAACGTAGTTATCGAGGGTGTACCAACCGGTGGCGAAGACGACTACGTTGTGGTCAAAGAGGTTGGCACCAAACCAAATTTCGATTTTGAACCTCGCGATCACGTTGCCCTCGGTGAGCTGCTCGATGTAATCGACATCGAACGCGGCGCGAAAATTTCTGGGTCACGCTTTTATTTTCTAAAAGGATGGGGTGCGCGCCTCGAGCTTGCTCTAATGAACATGGCGCTCGACTACGCCACCAAACACGACTTCACAGCGCTAATTACCCCAACTTTGGTTCGACCAGAAGTTATGGCTGGCACCGGTTTCTTGGGTGCGCACGCCGACGAGATTTACTACTTGCCAGCAGACGAGCTCTACCTCACCGGAACCTCAGAGGTGGCGCTCGCCGGCTATCACCGCGACGAAATTGTTGACCTATCTAAGGGCCCACTGCGCTATGCCGGTTGGAGCACCTGCTACCGACGCGAAGCCGGCAGCCACGGCAAAGACACTCGCGGAATTCTGCGAGTTCACCAGTTCAACAAACTAGAAATGTTCAGCTACATCGACCCGGCTGACGCAGAGGCAGAACATGCCAAACTGCTTTCTTTTCAAGAGGCAATGCTTCAGGCCTGCGAGTTGCCATACCGTGTTATTGACACCGCGGCTGGAGATCTTGGTTCAAGCGCTGCACGAAAGTTTGACGCGGAAGCCTGGGTGCCAACCCAGGGCACCTATCGTGAGCTAACTTCAACTTCAAACTGCACCACCTTCCAAGCGCGTCGCTTGAATGTTCGATTTCGTAAAGAAGATGGAAAGACCGGCGTCGCTGCTACCCTCAACGGAACTCTTGCAACAACTCGCTGGTTGGTCGCTATTTTGGAAAATCACCAGCAAGCTGACGGTTCAGTTCGAATTCCTGAAGCACTTCGCCCCTACCTTGGTGGCGCAGAGGTAATCAATGCCCCTAGCCGATAAAGATCGCTGGCTAATTGCCATCGACATCGACGGCACCCTGGTTCACGACAACGGTTTTCTATCGCCTCGCGTGGTTAGCGAGGTGGGTCGCATCCGCAGTCTCGGCCATGAAGTCGTAATCGCCACCGGTCGTTCCGCTTCAAATGCGTTTCCGGTCGTAAATCAGGTTGGTATCGAATCGGGGCATGCAGTTTGCTCAAATGGTGCGGTAACCATTGAGCTTGGTCAGCATTACGAACGCGGCTTCAAAACCGCTGAGGTAATTACCTTTGAGCCAAAAGAAATTCTTACCGAGTTAGTCCGTCATCTTCCAGAGGCACATTTTGCTGTAGAGGATGTTGACGGCAGTTACCGCTTTCACCGACCATTTCCTGAGTACGCGTTGGGTGAGTTTAATTTTGAAACCCCTCTAGAGGAGCTCATGCAACATCCGGTTAGCCGGGTTGTGGTGCTCTCGCCAAGCCATGATGTTGAAACGTTCACCGATGCCATTGACAAAGTTGGTTTGCAGTCGGTTTCATATGCAATCGGATACACGGCCTGGTTAGACATTGCACCGAAGGGCGTGACCAAGGCCACCGGTCTCGAGAAGCGGCGGCGGGCCCTCGGTGTTCCCGAGAACCAGGTAATTGTGATGGGCGATGGCCATAACGACATCCCAATGTTCGAATGGGCTAAAGAGCTCGGTGGTTTGGCCATCGCGATGGGCCAGGCACCCGAGGCTGTAAAGGCAGCCGCCACTGCAACCACCTCGTCTGTCGAAGACGACGGTGTGGCAAATGTGCTCGCTGATTTCGAAGGCATTTTGTTCTCACGGAACTAAATCGAAAACCTATGTCTAACCCGTTCAAAGTCAGCGGGAATTGACCCTTCAATTTCTATCGATGTTGCTGCCCATTGGGCACCAAGTTTGATTGCAGCGGCCAGTGATCGATTATCAATGATTCCGAAAATGAATCCGGCTAGAAACGAATCGCCTGCTCCGGTGGCATCTACTGACTTGGCTCGTTCACTTGAAAAATGTTCTGGCACAGCGCCGGAGACAAAAAGGTCTATGCCGGCCATGCCTCTTGTGACCACAATTTTTTCGAAACGGTCAGTGTGTGCGCTGAAATTTAGACCTGAGGGCAGGTCATGTTCAGAGCCAATTGCAACTTCTGCGATAACTTTCGGGTCGGTCAGAGCACCTAGCCCGACCACGACCCGCGCACCTTTGGTTTTGGCAAACTCTAAAGAACTAATAAAGTGCTCGCGCCACAGCACGAAAACCACTATGTCACCTTCAACTATGTCGGCCTTGAGTAGGTCTACTGCCTCAAGCCGATCTGGTGCCAGTCCGAGAATTATTCTTTCCCCGCCAGGTTCGATGGCGATCTGAACGTGCGATGTTGGGCCTGAAAGTTCGCGTAGTTCTCCAATGCCAATCTCGCGACCTATCAAGTCACGCTTCAGCTGTGCACCAAAGTCATCGTCGCCAACATAACCGACGAACTCCACCGGCACTTTCGTGGAGGCAAGCGCCCTCGCTACATTTGCTCCTGTGCCGCCAGCTCGCTCTTCGAAACGCACGCCTTGACTGAACCCACCGATACGAATTGGCTGCTCGAGATAAACCACCGAATCCCAGGCGATTGGCCCCACTATCCAAACCTTGGGTTGATTAGCCATGGGCACTTCGTTTGATTATTCGATCGATGCAGTCGTTCAGATTTGGGATTTCATCCCAGCCAACTTCATCGAGCCAAGGTAATTCGAGCACTGTGTGCGGGTGTCTGATGGCCACTAGAGCACCAGCCAGGGCACAGACTGTGTCTGTGTCACCGCCGAAATGGACCGCATTTTCAAAAGCGGTAAATACCGAATCTGTGTCAGCAGCGGCTATCGCAGCCTTCAAGGTGATAGCTGGATCCAGTGAAACACCGTCGGCAGGTGCCACGAAGTCGGGAATTTCGGCTTGTGGCACGGTTTTATTTAATACCTCGGCAAACTTATCTGCCATTGCCAACGCTGGCGCAATTGCCGACTCAATTGGATGCGTGGCAGCGCAAAGAATTCGAACCCAAGTGTGACGTTCGGTCTGGTCGGTGAAAGCCAAACCAAGCAGTGCAGTGCGCATTAGGCCACCGTTTGAAATACCAATTAGGTGCTGCTCAGATTCCTTCACACTTAAGCCAAGGGCGTTCCTAGTAGTTGGCCCTAGCCCCCGCAGCGAGGGCGCAGCAGCGTGCAGTTTTTCCAGAAAAAGCTTGCCAGCAATCTCTGCCGAGGGCGCATCCAGGCATTCGATGGTCATCAAACTCAAGAGGGTGTCGTCACTGACCCCGCCAGCAGGCCAGTCCGTTTTGGTTAGTAGCTGATTTGGCACTGACCCATTAGTGATGGGCTCAAATTCGTACGCATAACCGAAGGCATCGCCGCAAGCGTAGGCAACCAGAGCGGAGGCGATGCGATAGTTTCGCTTATCGCTCGAATAGCTTTCGACCAGCTGGCGGATACTCGTCGTCGTCGACATCCCTTAATTATGTTGCTGAATGCCGAAACTAAACAGCTCAGAGCATTTTGTTCTCGCGTCGCTAAGCAGTAAACTCTTCCACGGAGGTCTGTCCGAGTGGCCGATGGAGCTGGTCTTGAAAACCAGTGGGCAGCAATGTCTCGTGGGTTCGAATCCCACGGCCTCCGCCAGTTCCCCGCCAAGGCCCGAAAGGTTTGGCGGGGTTTTCTGTTAATTCACCGACTTCGCTAGGTCAAATTTATCCGCGCTCGTAAACTTGAAATTCAATGTCTAAACTTCGTTTCCCACTAATCCGTCGCCGCAAAACCGCTGTTGAAAATGCAGTGCCTTTTGCGCGGCACGGCCGCATTCGAGTGCAAACCAAAGCCCAAGGTTTCTGGGGTCTGGCAGTAAAACTCGTTGGTGCTGTGACTGGCGCTGCGGTTGCCGTTGCCGGAGTGAGCGTTTGGGAACTAAACAACGCTATTAAGGCAAACGGAATTGAGCTAATTGGTTCGAAGCCAATTACCGAGGCAGATCTTGCAGGCCCGCTAAACATGCTTTTGGTTGGCAGCGATACGCGTCAAGGCCAGGGTGGCGGCTACGGCAATGAAACATCAGAGTTGGCTGACGTCATCATTTTGCTGCACGTTTCAGCAGATCGAAAGAATGCGGTAGCTCTCAGCTTCCCACGTGACCTCTTGGTGCCTTACCCTGCCTGCCCAAGCACCTCGGGCGGCCCCGGCTATCTACCGCAGAGCCTCGGGCAAATCAACGCAACCATTGCCAACGGTGGACCAGGATGCACACTGCTTACGGTTGAGACTCTTACCGGTGTCAAGATTCCTTACCTCGCCATGATTGATTTCAAAGGCGTTATCGAAATGTCAACCGCAATTGGCGGTGTCGATGTTTGCGTAGCTGAACCGATCAACGACCCATACACGCAGCTTTACCTAGAGGCTGGCGAATATTCACTCAAGGGCAAACAAGCACTTCAGTTTTTACGCACCAGACACGGTGTCGGCGACGGCTCTGACCTGAGCAGAATTTCAAATCAGCAGACCTTCTTAACCTCGCTCGTTCGCAAAGTGAAGAGTGAGGGTGTGCTTACCGACCCGGTCAAGCTGTACTCGCTTGCAAATGCTGCGGCTCGCAATATGAAGTTGAGCCAAAGCCTCACTGACCTAAACGTTATGGTGGCAATTGCTTCGGCCCTGCGCAGCGTCGATTTAGACAAGATCACTTTTCTGCAGGTGCCGGCTCGCGGTGGGTTGCCAGCACCGTACTCAGGGCGCGTTGCACCAATTTACGAACAGGCCAACATCCTGTTTGAAAAAATTCGCAACGATGAGCCTCTCATTATTTCCAAGGCCAACACCGGCTCGGGTGCGATTGTGAAAGACGGAGAAACCGCATCGCCTTCAACTAGCGCTACAGCAGAGCCAAGTGCCACACCGACCGACAGCGAAGTCCTGCCAGATTGGGCTCGCGGTACAAACGCGGCAACTACAACCTGCTCAAGCTAACTGCCGCAAAATTCTCGTTTGGTTGGCCTAAGAAGATTCGGCTAGACTGTTCGAGTTCGGGAGTCGTCGCATAGCCCGGTCGAGTGCGCCCGCCTGCTAAGTGGGTAGGGAGGTTAAATCTCCCTCGAGGGTTCAAATCCCTCCGACTCCGCAAAAAATGGGCCCTCAGTAATGGGGGCCCATTCTCTTTTGCTGGCAACTTCGGCAATACTCTTTACATGTGCTGGCGAAGTTGAAATCGATTAACCCGTGGATAGCGGTTTTCGTATTTTTATCGCTGTTTCATTTAACCCGTGGCGCCTTCGGCGATGCCACCATTTTTACTATTGCCACTGCAATTTTGATCCTTGAGAAACTGGGTAAATTTTCTCGACTACACAGTCGCAAACCAGACTTAAGTCGTGGCTTGGTTGCCGGTATTTCCCTAGTTACCGGCGTAATTCTCTATGTTTCTCCTAGGCACAGCCTGCTCGATGCCATCCTGTTGTTGGTTTTGCTACCGGTCGCGCTCTACCTGGTTTGGCAACCCGATTTAGGTCGCAAGCCCAAGGCACTACCGGAAGTGCGCAAAGCGAAGTTTGTCTGGTTCTATCTGATTCTGGCAATCAGCGTGGTTGAGCTTTTCGCTTTCTACATGAGCCTGATTATCGACAACGACTATGTGTACCCGACGGTTTCGGTGGTTATGGATGCACCGATGGATAACCCGATCGGTCGAGCCATCTGGATCATAATTTGGGTGCTGTCTGGAATCTCATTACTCAAGGTTTGGAGGAAGTCAAAGTGACCCCTTCCGTTCTTATTCCGATCCTGTATTTATCGGTGTTGGTTGCCGCAGGAATAATTCAACTTTGGTCGCTGAGAAATCGTGATCGGCTGGCTCCGTTTGGTGAGTTGGTGCATCGCATCATGCACTACCGAATCACGCGCATCGCGGTCATCTTCACCTGGTGGTGGTTGGGCTGGCACTTCGTGGTTGCCTAACCGGCAGCCAGTCGACTAAACTGTCAAAGTTGCCTAACGGCACCCAGCGCTTGAATCTCAACGCATTGCGCTTGTAGCTCAACGGATAGAGCATCTGACTACGGATCAGAAGGTTGGGGGTTCGAGTCCCTCCAAGCGCGCGAATTACCCTCGGGCTTCTACCGGGGGTTTTTCTTTTTCCGGGTCAGAAATATTATGGGTTGATTAGTCTTGACCCATGCTGACCGCCGGAGTCGACCTAGCCGCAGAACCCAAGGGAACTGCGCTCGCGATTGTCAAATGGTCGAAGGCAAGTATTGAGCTGATCGACCTGCAGTTGGGCGCTCACGATGAAACCATCGTGGCAGTTGTCAAAGAGGTTGAGAAAATCGGTATCGACTGCGCCTTAGGTTGGCCCATCGAGTTCATTGAGTTCGTTAATCAGCACGCACAGCTAAGTGAACTTCGGCCCGTTTTTGATGGCGGGATGGATTGGCGACGCCGAATTACCTATCGAGAATCAGACCGACGGGTACGCGAGATTACCGGCCGTTGGCCGCTAAGCGTAGCAACTGATCGACTAGGTCTAACAGCCATGCGAGCAGCAGGGTTGCTGGCGAAAATTCAGCAGCAGGGCATCGAGGTTGATCGCTCGGGCGCCGGCAAGGTTGTCGAAATTTACCCAGGCGCAAGCCTCAGGCTTTGGGGGTTTGATACACGTGAGTATCGCGTTTCAGAAAAGAAACGAGCCCAGTTAGTCGCTGATCTTAAGGTTGCTCTTCCAACTTTGAAGCTCGGATCTTTTGAAAAACTCATGGTTGCTTCATGCGACGCCTTCGACGCGGTGATTGCAGCGATGGCTGCTCGCTCGGCAGCAATCGGTAAAGCAACTAAACCCGAACCAGAATTTGTTGACCAGGCGAAAATAGAGGGTTGGATTGCTCTGCCGAATCATCCAATTTTTGAACTAGTGGAAATTTGACTCACAGAACTATGGTTCGCGTTTAGGTGATTCGAATTGAAATTGGTGCTTCCGCGGAAAGCCTGCTCGAGAGGCATTTTGGTGGGCTGCATTCTGGCGGTGGCCGAAGCTCAATCGAAGGTGGGCAAACTGCAGCTGATCAGGCTCTGGCTCGCCTAGACATAACCGGATACGCCAAAAATCGATCTGAGGTTTTGCCCGTCGATCGACGCGGTGCCACAGTGCTGTCGCCTTACATTCGCCACAACCTATTAACTCTTGAGCAAGTTTGGAATCGAGTAGCCAAAGCACCTTTTCAAGACCGTGAGAAGTTTCGCGACGAGTTGCTTTGGCAAGAGTACGCTCGCCACCTTTATGCACGCATCGGAACACAACTTTTTGACAACCTGCGATTTGAGCAAAACCGCATTAGCGAGGGTGATGGCTGGCCCAAAGGCATGGCTTGCACCGATTTTGTTCTCGATGAATTGGCATCCGATGGCTGGTTGGTAAATCAAACTCGAATGTGGCTGGCATCACATTGGACCGTCAGAAATGGGGCCGGATGGCTTCATGGCCAGGAGCGCATGTTTCGCGAGCTGATTGATGGTTCGCGGGCGGCCAATTTGCTCGGCTGGCAGTGGACCGTTGGTTCAGGTACCGGGAAACCATACGGTTTTGCCCGTTGGCAGGTAGAAAAACGTGCCCCGCAACTTTGTAAAACTTGCCACTTGGCGAAGGCTTGCCCAATCGAAAATTTCCCCGACGAGACTCAACCGCCTGCAAATTTCGATAACCCGCTTTTGGCCTCTGACCCGAATCCAGCTGCAAGCAGCGGTCCTGCAACGCCAGTTCGCAATGAAACTCCAACGCATGTGCTGTTGACAGTGGATTCTCTGGGCGATGCCGACCCAGCGCTGGTTGCAAATCCGGAATTGCCCGCCGTATTCGTCTTCAATGAATCTGCCCTGCGAAAATTACAGCTGTCTTCGAAGCGTATTTACTTCTATCTTGAAACCCTGCAAGATTTGTCCCAGCGTCGAGACCTTGAGGTTTACCTTGGCGATCCGGTGGCGTTCGCAGCAAACCATGCGGTCGCGACCACTTTCGCACCGGTTCCGAGTTTCAAAAAATTCACCGCTATCGCCGAGCTGCACCCGTTCCCTTGGTTGAAAAAGCCCCACTCTGGGTCGGTCAAATCATTTAGCGCGTGGAGAAACAGACTTGGTTAGCACTGTTTGACAATCAGCGAAAAATTTTCTCCAGCGGGCGACCTTTGGCAAGTTCGTCAACCAGCTTGTCTAGATATCGAATCTTCTTCATTAGGGGATCTTCGATTTCTTCAATTTGAACGCCGCAGATTTTTCCGGTAATCAATCCCGCGTTCGCATTTATCGTGGCCTGCGCAAAGAAATCAGTGAAAGTAGTTTGCGCTTCAATGTGCTTTTGCACCGCCGATGCGCTAAAGCCAGTTAGCCACGTGATTACTTGATCTAGTTCTTCTTGGCTTCTGCCTTTGCGTTCCACCTTGGTGACATAAAGCGGATAGACCTTGGCGAAGGGCATTGAGAAAATGCGGTGCATGCGGTTAGTTTATGCAGAGGTTTTGCGAATAGTCAGTACAGGTTTCAGGTGAGAAGGTGAAATACTTTCGCTATGGAATCACTAGCGGTATTGGTTGCGGTTCTATTTATCGTTGAAATAGCCCTTGGTATTGTGGCGATCATTTTTTCGGCTCTATACCGTCGCAATCATCATTTCAAAAAAACCACCGTTGTGTTAATGGCTTTACTAGCGATCCAGACAGTTTGGGCTTTCTCGTTGAGCCCGGCGTTTGGATTTCCGCCATTACTTTGCCTTGCAATTGCAAGCCTGATTCGCTTTCTCCCGATCAGGCTTCGATAGAGGGTGGCCTCACCCAGACTCTCCGCCGTTTGCAAATCGACTTGGATTATCAACCACACCAAATGTCACTGGTTTTGAAACTTAAAGAAGTGATTTTTTAGGTTTTTGTCAGCACCAATTTTGGCCTGAGAATTCAGTTGCAGTTCAGTCAAGATTCAGTAATTTTTGGCAAAAAAGAAATGTGAGCCCTAACATGGCCAAAAACAGTCAACCTGTTAGCAAGTCGTTATGAAAT